>JAVBJW010000009.1:0-13788 GCA_031546805.1 Anaplasmataceae bacterium | reverse complement strand
AGGTAAAGCTAGGACATACCTCTCTCTGAGTTGTTACTCGCTTTTTCTCCAGGCTGAGTTTAACAAAAGGTCGAATAAAACAAAACAATATATCAGAAATTCCAATCAAATCTTTAATTAAAATCTTTTTCAATATTTTTTAGGTAACTTATGAATATCAATAAATCCTTATAATTTCGAAAGTTTTAACTAAAAAATCCACAAAATAAAAAAAACGGTAAAAATACCTTTTAAATACTCTTACCGTAAAAACCAATGGATATAAAAACGAAATTTCTAGAAATTAAATACTAAACCGGCTTCAAGTCCCATCACAGAAAACTTGTTTGTAATAGTTGCAGTAGTCGATTCCATACGTCCAGCATATTGACCAGCTGGAATTTGATACAAAGGTTTAACTTTGTTAAATTTGTCACCTAATCTATTAAAGAAACGATAACCAATGAAAAACTTTGCATTAGGTGCCGCAGTATAACTAACACCGACTTTGCCTTGATAAGCAAAATCATATTCTACTGCCTTTAAATGTTCAATTCTAGTTAAACCACCACCAATACCAAAGTATGGAGCAATTGCAGAATTTCCCTGAGGAGGCCAATCATAATAAAAATTAACCATTCCAGCAATATTGTTAAAACCTTCGTTTCTTATTTTAAATGCAGCTCTATAGTTATTATTATTAATGTCACTAGCCCAATTTTGATTAGCAGCAGCCCCTACAGAAGTTGCCTGATCACGTACCAACTCAATTTGCTTAGCTTTTTGTATTTTAGAATGGTCTTTATCATCTTTGTCTACATAACCATCGTCTTTGACGTTAACTTGAGAACAAAGCCCTTCAAGCTCAATTCTAAAACTTCCAAAAACTTCAGGATGATCTATTGAATAACCAAATGCAATACCACCTGCAAACCCTGTCTTATATTCAGGCCTGTATACACCTACTTCATTATTTTTGTTATAATAACCAATAACACGTTCTGTTTTAGCCTTAGCTGCATCTTCTTTACCACCAAGTTCACCTATGCTATCAAAAAACTCACCATGGTAATGAATACTTGAATACTTTGAAAGAGTAACAGGGGCAGAAAAAGAATGAGTAGGAATAAACGCAAGAAGAGTGATCATCAAACCCTTTGATAAAAAATCTTTATAAGAAATGCTCATAATTTTACTTCCATTAATTTTATAATTTCTTTAGCTTATAATGAATTAATATTTTCGTGTCAATAAATATCTGAAAATAGAAATATTTTTTTAACCTTTTTTCATAATTTTATTTATAAAACGATATATTTAATCTTTTTGCCACCTCTTGATACGCTTCAAGTAACTTCCCTAACCCTAAACGATAACGATCTTTATCAAGTTTTTTATTAGTTTGCACATCCCATAAACGACAATTATCCGGACTTATCTCATCAGCAAGAATTATTTGCGTTTTAGTGCTGGATAACATGCCAAACTCCAGTTTTAAATCAACAAACTTAATGTCAATTGCAGAGAATAAACTTAGGAGAAAGTCATTTATACGCAGTGTTAAAAATTTAATTTCATCTATTTCCAGTTTAGATAGCCACTTAAAATATGTAATATGATCTTCATTAACTAAAGGATCAGATAGATCATCACTTTTATAAAAAAACTCAATTATTGGTGATGAAAAAAACATTCCCTCTTCAACATTAAAACGTTTGCAGAAACTTCCAGCAGCAAAGTTTCGTACTACTACTTCTAACGGGATCATTTCAACTTTTTTTACCAATTGCTCTCTCTCATTCAATATTTTTATGAAGTGTGTGTTAATTTCAACTGCTTCAAGTTTTTGCATTAAAAATGCACTGATATGATTATTTATTATTCCTTTATTACAGATAATATCAGACTTTTGTTTATTAAAAGCAGATATATCATCTTTAAAGTGCTGAATTACACACTTAGGATCAGAATTGGCAAAAATTATCTTTGCTTTTCCTTCATATATTTTCTTTAGCTGCATCAATTCATTTAGTAAAAGATTTACTATATACTATTTTAATGTCAGTGCGAAATCTACACAATTTTTAAATTTCATCTATACTGTTTCTAGTGATTTAGTGATCCAGCAGGTATATTACTTTCACAGCTTATATTACTGTTAATTCACGTTTAGTATGCTATAATTTTCACTGTTTTATTGTTGATATAAATTTAATTATGAATAAGAAAGCATTGTTGAAATTAGAAAATGGAAATGAAATTGAACTACCTATATTAGATGGTAATATTGGTCCTAGCGTTTTGGATATCAAAGATTTGTATAAAAATACAGGGTTATTTACTTATGATCCAGGGTTTGTTTCAACTGCTTCATGTGCCTCTTCTATTACTTTCATCAATGGTGAGGAAGGAACGCTATTATATCGTGGTTATGATATTTGTAAATTAGTAGAGAAAGCAGATTTTTTATCAGTGATATACCTATTGCTTTATGGAAACTTACCTATACAAGAGCAATATAGTGATTTTATCTTAAAAGTGCAAGAATCATCTAAACAAGTACCAGAGCAAATAAAGCATATAATAAAAGTATTTCCTACAAGTGCTCACCCTATGGCCATTTTAATGGCTTGTTTTTCATACTTAGCTGCGTCTTACCACATGCAACACAAAAATAACACTAATAATTTAAGCTTTGGCATTTCTGCAATAGCACAAGTTTCTATTATTGTTGCTATGATTTATAATCATATTACTGAACAAGAATTTGCTGAGCCTAATACTGAATCTAGTTATAGTGAAAACTTCCTTAAAATGACTTCTGGAAATTATAACGATATTTTAACAAAGGCTTTAGATAAAATATTTATCCTTCATGCTGATCATGAACAAAACGCTTCAACAGCAGCTGTTAGGCTTTCTGGATCAACAAATGCCAACTTATTTGCATGTATTGCAGCTGGCATTGCCACTTTATGGGGCTCAGCTCATGGTGGTGCAAATGAGGAAGTAATTAATATGCTTGAAGAGATTAAACATCCGGATAATATTAGTAAATTCATTGCAAGAGCAAAGGATGATCAAGATTCATTTAAATTAATGGGTTTTGGGCATCGTGTTTATAAAAATTATGACCCGCGTGCTCGGATGTTACGCACGGTTTGCCATGAAGTTTTGAATGAGTTTAGTGAACATGATAACCACTTACTGAAGATTGCAATGCAACTAGAAGAAATAGCCTTACATGATGAATATTTTATTCAAAGGAAATTGTACCCAAATGTTGATTTTTATTCTGGTATAATACTTAAAGCAATGGGAATACCGACAAATATGTTTACTCCACTTTTTGCACTGGCAAGAACTACAGGATGGGTAGCGCAATGGTATGAAATGGTAAATGATAAAGAAAGTAAGATATGGAGACCACGTCAGCTTTATATAGGTAATCAAAAAGTATAAGAATCAGATATTATCTGATTTTATTGTGAAACTTCAAATTTTGCAATTCTACTTCTGCAGACAATTGCTTTGTGTACTCAAATTCTCATGAACATCCAATACATCTCAGTTTTTCACTTCTTCGAGCAAATTTAGAAAGAAATTTAATGATTTTATTTAATGCTTGTCAAGCGGTACTTAGTGCAATATAATGACAGAGTTTTAAAATTTTTACTTAAAAATCAATAAAATGGTATCTTTTTCTTATTTAATTAGTGAATTTAATAACGTATTATTTTATTTTTTTTCTTTTATATCAATAATATCAATTATTGTTTTCATACACGAGTATGGTCATTATATCGTTGCTAAAGCCTGCAAAGTAAAAATTGAATCATTTTCAATTGGATTTGGTCCAGAAATTATTGGTTTTAATGATAAGTCGGGCACTAGGTGGAAATTCAGTGCTATTCCTATAGGTGGTTATGTCAAAATGCTAGGAGATGCAAGTGAAATAACGAGTGTCAAAGATAGTAAAAGAGTGTTGACAGATGATGAAAAATTGCATGCATTTCATAATAAGCCTCTATATAAAAAAGCACTAATTGTTTTCGCTGGACCTTTAGCAAACATAATTTTTACAGCTCTAATTTTTGTAGTTCTGTTTTATAAAAGCGGTGATTATCAAACCCCTCCAGTCATTGGTCATGTGTCAAATAATAGTATTGCTGCGAAATCAGGACTGTTACCAGAGGATATCATCACAGCTATTAATGGGCAAAAAGTAAAATATTTCGAGGATATAAGGCGTATTATTATGCTAAATCCAGGAATAAAATTAGAAATGAAGTACAAGCGTAATAATCAAGAATATAAAATTGCTGTTACGCCTGAGGTATTGGATAGTCAAGACATGTTTGGCAATAAAATCAAAGTAGGTTTTATAGGTATAACTCCCATGGATGCACAAAGATTTGTCAAGCTTTCCATTTTTGGTGCTATAGATAAGTCTTTAACTGAAACTAAATATCTTATAAAAACTACATTATCTGCAATTATGCAAATTGTTACAGGTCACAGGAGCACTGAAGAAATAGGAGGGCCAATTAAAATCGCGAAATATTCTGGACAATCAATGAAAGGAGGTTGGTTTGCAGTTTTGTCATTTATGGCAATGATATCTGTTAGCTTAGGCGTAGTAAACTTATTACCTATACCTATGCTTGATGGTGGTTATTTACTTCAATATGTAATAGAAGCAGTTTTGCACCGTAACTTGAGTCCAAAATTTCAGACATATGCAGCTGCTGTAGGAACAATATTTTTATTGTCTTTAATGGCGTTCTCAACTTTTAATGATGTAAAGCATATTTTTATAAAATGAAAAATACAATAGCTCTTATACTAATTTTATTTATCCCATGCTATTCTATAGCTTTGAGCCATACTGGAGAGGAAAAAGTTCAAGTGAAGGCTGTGGAGGTTGTTGGTAATGAGCGTCTTGATTATCAAACTATATATTCGTATGCTAAAATAAATAATGAGATGGATGACGATGATATTGATGCAATTATAAAAAACTTACATAACACAGGACTCTTTAGTGATATCAAAGTACATTTTGATGAAGAACAAAATCTCATAATTACAATAAAAGAAAACCCTATAATTAATAATATAATTATTAAGGGAAATCACGTATTTAGCGATAAAGAAATAAAAAATAATATATTACAATTAAGGCCACTTGTCGTTTTTACTAATACAAAATTAAACAATGATTTAGTGAATCTCGTTTCAGCTTACAGAACTAGTGGCAGCAAACTACAAATTAAAGTGAAGCATGAAATTATAGAGCTTGAAAATAACAGGGTTAATGTAGTGCTTAAGATAGATGAAGGACGAACATCTAGATTAAAAAAAATCAAATTTATTGGTAACAAAACTTTTTCTGATAGCAAGCTCAAGCAAGTTATTAATAGCAAGGAGTATAAATCATATAAATTCTTTGGTGGTAATACAAAATATTTACCTGAACGCCTGATGCTTGATAAAGCTTTAATCAGCTACTTTTACTCAACAAATGGGTATATTGATGTTACGATTAAGTCGTCTATCACTGAGTTTGATGATAATTTGAACGCTTACCTAACATTTTTAATTGAAGAAGGAACAAAATATAACGTTGGTTCTACCGAAGTCAGTGTTGATTCACAATTACAAGATATGGAGCAAGAAATTGCAGACATAATCAAAACCAATGATGAAGGGGTATTTAATATAGAAACAGTAAGTAGCACAACTGAAAAGGTAAATAAATATTTGAACGATAAAGGTTATATTTTTGCTACAGTTGAACCAGAGTATAATAAACACGAAAACATTGTTGATATTAATTACAAAATATCAATAGGCAGTAAAGCATATATCAATAGGATAGACATTAGTGGTAACAATAGGACATTAGATCAAGTTATTAGGCGTCAATTGAATATATCAGAGGGTGATGCGTATAGTATATCTGCAATTCAAAAATCTCGTAGGAAGTTAATTAATACAGGTTTTTTTGAGATGGCAGACATAGAAAGTAGTAGAATACAAAATGACCTTGTTGATCTTAATGTCAATGTTAAAGAAAAAAGTACTGGCAATTTGCAAATAGGAGGAGGGTTTTCTTCAGCGAGTGGATTGATGGGAAATATTAACATAAAAGAGAGAAATTTGTTTGGTACAGGAAAAGAGTTGTCATTTTTACTTGAAAAAACAGCATTATCATTTTCGAGTAATCTTGACTTTACCGAAAATCATTTTCTTGATTCTGATGTATCTTTGGGAATGGGTGTATTTTTTTCTTCACAAACTCAAAGTATAAATAGTAGCTTTAGCAGCAACAACTCAGGATTTTCTACTAGATTATCGTACAACATTACAGACGACTTAAGCCAATCCTTACGTTATTCTTTTAAATATAATGATATTGAAAATGTTAAGCCAAATGCTTCTCTTTTTATCAAAGAACAAGAAGGAAAAAATATTGATTCATCAATTGGACATGCATTAACTTATAATAAGCTCGATAATACGTTTAATCCTAAAAATGGCTATTTACTTCGCTTGAGCCAAGATTTATCTGGATTAGGTGGCACTCTAAATTATATAAAATCTGAGATTTCTTTTGCATGTTTTAAGTCAGTATTGCCTAAGATAAGTGACGATATTGTGTTACGTTTAAAGGGAAGTGCCGGATATGCGTTTTCTTATAGTGATGAAGAATTAAAAATTGGCCAGCGCTTCTTTATAGGAATGAATGAAGTTAGGGGTTTTAACTTAGCTGGAATAGGTCCAAGAGATCCAAATACACACGATGCATTAGGCGGTAAATTTTATTTTACTGGCACTACTCAGGCAGATTTTCCTATAGGATTTCCTGAGTATGCTGGTGTTAAAGGTTCATTATTTGTTGACTATGGGACACTATTTGGTTTAGACTATAAAAATAAAAACTATCTAGATGATAAGTCCTTGAGAATCTCAGTAGGTTTTGGGTTTTCTTGGAATTCTCCTCTAGGTCCTATGAGGTTAGATTTTGGGTTTCCTCTAGCTAAGGAATCACATGATTTAACAAAGGTTATTAGATTTTCTGTTGATACTGGTATTTAAAATGAAGCAATTTTTAATTTTTACTGTTATTATTTTTTCTCTCTTCAATACTCAAGGGGTTTGCAGTAGCAAGGATCATATGAAGCTTGCAATTATTGATAGAGATAAAATTCTTTCTGAGTCATTGGCTTTTCAGGATATAAAAAGGCAAATAGAGATTGAGCAATCTAATTTACAAAAAGATTCCTTTAAGCAAGAAGAAGAGCTGCGTCAAGCTGAACAAGCATTATCAAAACAGCAAGGTATATTATCTGAAGAGGTTTTTAACCAAAAAGTTCAAGACTTTAATAATTCAGTACAAAACGTACAACAAGATATATCAATAAAAAATATAAAACTTAAAGAATCTTATGTTGCTGGAGTTAAAGAGATTTTTAATTCAATTAAAAATATAGCAAGTAGTATAGCAAAAGAAGAGAATATGAGTTTAATATTGTTTATATCAAAAGAAGAGCAAGTCTTTTATTCAACAGACGAGATTGATATATCAGATAAAGTAATAAAAATATTAAATAAGAAAGTGCCTAATTTTGATATTAAAACAATTGATAAGCTCTAACATATGCAATTTAATATAAAAGAAATTATTGAGATACTACCGCATTCTTATCCATTTTTATTAATAGATAGAGTTATAGAGTGTGAAGCGCATAAGAATGCAAAGGCAATCAAGAATGTCACATTCAACGAACATTATTTTTCTGGTCATTTTTCTGGTCATCCAGTTATGCCTGGTGTGCTCATTATTGAAGCTATGGCACAGACTTCTGCGGTATGTATTCTGAGCGCATTAAACCAAAAAGATAAAACTGTATATCTTATGTCTATTGAGAATGCAAAATTTCGCAAACCTGTTACTCCTGGAGATACATTAATATTAAACTCTAATGTTACTAATTATCGTCAAAATACATGCAAATTTTCTTGTAACGCATATGTAAATGATGAAAAAGTTGCAGAAGCAGAAATTTTAGCAATGATTCAAGATTTAAAACATGTCCAGTAATATAGTGATTAAAAGAGCTTTAATTTCAGTTTACGATAAAACAAATATAATAGATCTTGCATCTTTTTTACTAGAGCAAAAAATTGAAATAATATCGACAGGTAATACTCACAAAGTGTTATTAGATGCTGGAATTAGCACTCAAGAGATATCAGATTATACTAGGTTTCCAGAGATAATGGATGGTAGAGTAAAAACATTACATCCTAAAATACATGGAGGAATTTTAAGTAACAGAAGAGAACACAATTCAGAAATGAATCAATTAGACATTGGAGCGATAGACCTTTTAATTGTTAATCTTTATCCATTTTCACAAGCTTCCTCTAATGTAAGTTTATCTGAGGGACAAATAATAGAACAAATAGACATAGGTGGCGTTGCATTAATGAGAGCAGCAGCAAAGAATTTTCATTTTGTCACAATAATTTCTGAAATTGATGATTATCAGACTCTTAAGGAACAGATGAGATGTAATCAAAATAATACTACACTGGAGTACAGAAAGCAATTAGCAGCTAAAGCTTTTGCAATAACATCTTGTTATGATGCTAATATCTATAACTGGCTAGAAAACGATAATTTACCAAAGTTTTTTATATCTCATGGACTTAAAGTGCAAGATTTAAGATGTGGTGAAAATCCACATCAAAAAGCTGCTTTTTATAGTAATCAATTTACACAATATCCATTAGAAAAATGCCATGGTAAAGACTTAAGTTATAATAATATAGTAGATATAGAAGCTGCTGTACAAATTGTATCTGAATTTACAGAACCTGCAGTTGCTATCATAAAACATACTAATCCATGTGGTGTTGCACTTGGCAGTGATATTTTCGATGCCTATAAAAAAGCTCTACTTTGTGATGAAGTTAGCAGCTTTGGTGGTATAGTTGCATTAAACAGAGAAATAAAATTAGAACTTGCAGAGGAGTTGAATAAAACATTTATAGAAGCAGTAGTTGCACCATCTATAAGTAATGAAGCACTTGCAATTTTAAAAACAAAGAAAAATTTGCGTATCATTCTCCTTAAGCCATATGAAAAAAATAATTATAGTATTCAAAACGTCACTGGAGGCTTTCTCGTGCAGGAAAGTAATAAACATAGACTAGAAGAAGAAGAGATAAAGCAGGTAACTCAGCGCTTTGCTACAGAACAAGAAAAACTAGAACTACTCTTTGCGTGGAAGGTATGTAAATACGTAAAATCAAATGCTATTGTTATTGTAAAAAATCAAAGTGCAGTTGGTATAGGTGCTGGGCAAATGAGTAGAATTGACAGCGTTAAAATTGCAATTGAAAAAGCCGGAAATTGCCAAAGGGCAGTCTTAGCATCAGATGCATTTTTTCCATTCGCAGACAGTATAACTCAAAGTGCAAATGCTGGAATAACAGCAATAATTCAACCTGGAGGTTCAGTAAAAGACAAAGAAGTAATAGCAGAAGCTGATAAAAATGGTATAACAATGTTGTTTACTGGAATTCGTAATTTTTATCACTAGAAACTCTAAATATAAAAAACATTTTGTTTTTAACTTTAAAGTATATACTGAAATATAAATTTATTTGTAAGGTATTTATGAGCATAGAAATAATAGAACACTTAAATATATTGCTAAGGAATGAATTAACTTCTATGCGTCAATATTTTTTGCACTCAACAATTTTTGAATCATGGGGTTTCATCAAATTAGCTGAAAAAGAAAAACAAGAGCTTAGTGAAGAGATGATGCATGTAGAAAAAATATCCTCTAGAATTATGTTTCTACAAGGCATGCCAAATTTTCAAGAAACTAATCCTATATTAACAGGAAGTACAGTAAAAGAGATTCTAGAAGCAGATTTAAAGCTAGAAAAGAGTGGAATTACAGATCTAAAGGAAGCAATTTCTCTTGCTGAAAGTCAAAAAGACTATGCAACTGCTGATCTATTAGAGCATATTCTAAGAGATGAAGAGGGGCATGATGATTGGATTACAAAACAGCTGAACATTATTAAATTAATAGGAGCTGAAAATTATTTACAGAAGCAAATATAGCAATATTAAGAAGAGATGTATAAGAAATTTTTAAGTATCACTTTAATAGTATCTATACCTTTTTTAATTTTATTTATGCTTGGAACATGGCAATTATTCAGACTTAATTGGAAAAATAACATTATAGCAAAAATGGATATGTCGCCTATAGAGTTAGTAACACAGACAAAAAACATAAATGATTTTGCCTATAGAAAGGTTATAGTAGAAGGTGTGCTGAGCAAGTTTGAGCTGTATGTTTTTGCTGGAGCAAAAGGCTATTATGCTTTAACTCCTATGCTTCTTGATGGAGGAGAATATATATTAGTAAATAAAGGAGTCATTAGCAAAGAACAAAAAAGAGCAAATACAGAGTTAAAAGTGAAAAGAACAACTGTAAATGGCATATTGTATTGTGACTCGCATAAAAATATTAATAAGTTTATTACAAATAATAGCAAAGATAATGTATGG
Organism: Anaplasmataceae bacterium; assembly: GCA_031546805.1. Classification (GTDB taxonomy): domain Bacteria; phylum Pseudomonadota; class Alphaproteobacteria; order Rickettsiales; family Anaplasmataceae; genus Mesenet. The sequence goes on along the minus strand of JAVBJW010000009.1, from coordinate 3,206 downwards.
CCGTGGCTTGATGTTAAAGCAATATCTGATGGTACAGAAATAAAGTTTAATCCATGTATATTATGGGCAACAGATAAGTTAGACGACAGCATACTTTTGACCACGTTACCTAAGCCAAGAAATTATCATTTGCAATACATGATCACTTGGTATGCCTTAGCTTTTGCATGGCTTATAATATGCTACTTAAAAAATAGAGATATTAAAAGCTAAAGTACAGGTGTCTATAAAGTTACCATGGTATACCAATGTTTAGCAGGATATAAAAAAGATTCTTAAACCTCATCAAGATTTTTCTTTACTTGAAGAATTGTACAATCTTGCATCTAGTTCTGCCATGATTTCTTTCTCTAGGTTTTGCATTAAAATTTCTTCATCTTCTTGCTCATGGTCATAACCTAAGATATGTAATAATCCATGTAATATCATGTGAGCAGTATGTGATAGCACTGGAATGTCATATTCATCTGATTCAGCAACTATTGTATCTACTGATATTGCTATATCTCCTAAACAGCACCCTTTCGATAATTTATCATAAGAGAAAGAAAGTACATTAGTTGGTTTGTCTTTGCCGCAATATTTTAAATTGAGTTTATGTAATACACTATCATCAGCCATTAGTATCGAAATCGTTGGTTGATAGTCAGCTATCTTAAGTTTTTCCAGGCAGATATTAAGGACATCCTCTATAAATTTCTCCGGATCACTTATTATGTTATACCACTTATCACTATAGACATTTACTTCTATCACTTTGTACTCATCTGCAAAATAATATCCCACTCTTTTTGTAATATAGGAGAAACTGATAAGCGTGGTTGTTTTAAGATAAGCATCTCTTGTAGATCCAAGTTTTGTTTTATCTGTGCTAGAGTAACTTTATTACTTAAAGATTCAACATACTCAACGTCTACAATACCAAATTTTGCATCATTATTACAATAATATTCTCTACAGACCTTAACTATTCCAACAATAGCCTTCTCTTTTTCCGTATGATAAAAGAAAGCCAAATTACCCAATTTCATAGACCTCATATATTTTTGCGCTTGATAATTGTATATGCCATCCCAGTTGGTAATCCTGTCCTCAACCATGTTTTCCCATGGATAAATACTAGGCTCTACTTTTAAAAACCAAAACTGCAAGTTATCTCTTCCTAAAAAAGCTAGTATATCAACAAAATTAGAATTCTAGTTAATATTATTTGCTCTGGCGAATTAATACTAAAAGACATTAAACAGAGGTTAAGTAAATTTCTGTTGTGTATTTTTAAATTTATACTACTTATTAATTTTTATTAAACTTAGAACATGTCTTGAGATTGCTTGTGCAGTGGATTTTAAAAATAATTTTATGATATACAAGTCAATTTTCTTATAGATATTGGACATATCTATAAGAAAATTAACGATGTAGAATGTGAAATTAGATTAAAATAGCTGTATAATGAATTTCAAGACATGTTCTTAGCTATACATTATTTTTTTACTACTATAGTAATAAGATTAATAAAAACAGAATGCTTTTTTAATTTAACAGGAGATTGTAGTGTATGATAGTTTTGCTTACCAATGATGATGGTTTTGGTAGTGCTGGAATAACCTTGTTGTACGAGATAGCAACAAAATTAAAATTTGTTTCAGAAGTATGGGTAGTAGCTCCAGACATTGATATGAGTGGTGCTAGTCGCTCTTTAAGTTTACGAAGGCCAATACAAATTAATGATTTAGGAAAAAGGATATACACTATAGACGGCACACCTGCAGAATGTGTAATTCTTGCATTAAACAAGATTATGGATAAAAAACCGGATTTGATTTTATCTGGTATAAATCATGGATTAAATGTTGGTACTGATGTTGGCTATTCAGGTACTATTGCTGCAGCTATGGAAGGTGCTACATTATCCATTCCATCTATTGCACTCAGTCAAATGTATAAGGGTAAAAATTCTGAAATAAATTGGAATCCAGCAAAGAATTTTGCACCTGATATTATAAATAAACTAGTAACCACTGGCTGGCCAAAAAATGTTGTGATTAATGTAAACTTTCCTCATATAGAAAAAGTGCTGGGAATAAAATGTGTTGAACAGGGACAACATGAAGTAAGCAGTAATTTAAGCTGTATTGAAAGCGTAGATGATAATGGGTTATGTGTTATACATGAGAATCGTTCACTTATTGGTAGCGGTAGTGTAGAGGTGGTGAATAAGGGTTTTATTACTATTACTCCACTTAAACCAGATTTTACAGATTATGATAGTTTAAAATCTATTGAAGATTTATTTAAAAATCATTTGTAAAGCAGCGTATTAAATCATTATAATTTTCATTAATATATCTATAACCTTCTATGACTATAGTAAATCTCTAGGTATAAAATAAACTACCTGTTGATATAACCATAGTTATGGATAATGCAAGTTTCCACAAATCTATCAAGACGAAAAACAAGAGAATTAATAGAAGTTGTTATTTGCCATATCTTCCTACGTACTCACCACAAGAAGGGAGGAAGGCCGTCAAAGTATAGCAAAAGAGAAATATTGCAATTTTCTATGTATTGCGCACATGGTACCAATGGCGGGATTTACCGAATGATCTCCCATAATGGAAGACTGTATATCAGGCAATGGAAGAAGCAGGGAATTTTTGAGAATATGAAATGACTAAATATAGTAGAAGAAAAACAAGAAAGATCCAAGTGCCTGTATAGTAGATCTGTAAAGACTACAGAAAAATTGGGATTTATGATGGAAGTAAAAAAGTAAATGGTAGAAAAAGGCATATAACACTCAGGGTTTTATCCTAGGTTGTTATGTAGGAGCTGCTAACGAAAGAGATGGAGTAAAGATAGTATTAGGTAAAATGAGAAAAAATATATTCAACTCAACCACTATCTGCTGAAAGCAGATAGGTTGTATGTTGTGCTGGGTTGGAAGCTAAAGCTACACCAATCTTATGTTAGATGTAGAGTTCAGGTTGATGTGCATCTGTATGCGTATTCATTTCATCTGTAATATGACAGCTGGTAGCGCTAAATTCCACAAAAGTGCCTGCCCCAATATATTTCTTCAATTCTAGAAATTCTTGCTGAATCTTACACTACGACCTACCTTTAGCACAAAATCGCTAGCAGATATATGAGGCGGTATTACTACAAATAGATGCAAATGATCAGATAACACTACTCCATTT
>JAVBJW010000019.1:0-2741 GCA_031546805.1 Anaplasmataceae bacterium | reverse complement strand
ATGAATTTAAAACCCCTGCAATCTCATCAAATTTACCACTTACGATTTTTCTAGTAACCTCTTTCTGCATTTCCATAAAATCAATATTTAACCGATGCATTGATATGCTACTTTTTAATGCAGCTTGCTCTACTATTTTTTCAAATTCTTGTGTAATGCCAAATGCATAACTTTGAGCTTCTAACAAAGATACAGGTTTATCTACTGCAGAGATATACTTTTGACCTGTAACTTTTCTTATAAATACATCTAGTAGTAATATTGTACCATTTACATCAATCTGTGAATAATCTACTGATTTTAAGTTGTCTTGAGTTGCAGAATTATAAGATTTATTCTCGCTGAAGATAGATATATCTTTACTAGCAGTAAACCATTTACCTATTGGATTTACTATATTTGATGTTAACAAGTTGCTTTTTTCCTTTATCCAATCAAATAAACTATTCATTCCTGATACAGTTCTTGTAGCTGAACTTGCAATTTCTTTGTCCGTTATCCATGAAGACTTTTTGCTTGCACTGCTTGTCACTATTTCTGGTTGATTACTTAAATCTATAGCAAGAAGTTTGCGTGATAAGTGATGACGATTATGATCTCCATGGTAATGACGACGTCTGCGTTGTACAGGTGTTTTTTCTCCATGTGCTTGTTTTAAAACATCCACCACCTTTGTGAAATTCCTTTCTTTGGCTAAATCTAAAGGGGTTTTACCTTGGTTATTTATAATCTTAATACCAGCTCCTTTGCTTATAAAATACTCTACTATTTCTTGCCTGCCAAACATAGCAGCGTAGTGTAAAGGTGTTTCGCCAAGATTATTTTTTATATTTAAATTAACTCTTTTCTCATTAACAAGGCACTCAATTATCTTTGATTGGTTGTACAAAACAGCTAAGTGTAAAGGTGTATTACCTCTATTATCTCTAGCATTAACATCAGCACCACGGGCAACAAGATATTTTGCTATACTCAAATGTCCTTTTCGAACTGCAATGTGCAAAGCAGTATCACCGTCATAATCTGCAGTATTTAAATTGGCTCCACAATTATTCACTAAATACTTTACTGTGTCCAAGTTGCCGTTCAAAGAAGCCAAATGCAAAGGAAGATTGCCCATTCCATCTGGATCTTCAATATTAGCACCATTTTTTACAAGATATACTACTATTGCAAGCTCTTTGTAAAAACAAGCAAGATTCAGAGGTGTGCTCTTATGTTTATTTTGAGCATGCACATTAGCTCCTTGCCCAATAAATTTTCTAACTTCAGTAAGCTTACCACGCCTTACATTATTTTTTAATGATTCGTCTAATTTCGATTGTGCCGTTCTAAAAACATCTATTACTCTCTTTTTTTCTTCACTCTGTTCACACTCATTAGCTAAATCTAAAGGAGTCTTACCATCCTTGTTCTTAGGATTAATTTTAGCATTTAGCCTCTCTAGAAAGTATTGAACCATATAGTAATTACAATTTTTATATGCAAGATGTAATGGTGTATTTCCTTTATAATCCTGAACATTCAAATTAGCATCGTCGTAATTAAAGAGATTCTTAAGATGCCTGAGAGGATCATAATTATCACCACCTAGATGACTTAGTATATTATTTCGCGTAACATGTAGCAGCTCCTGATTAAAGCCACATATGGTAGGAATATTCCTCATATCCTCACTATGAGATACCATATTTCCAACTTCTTTGAGCCTGCACTGTTTTACATAAACTCGCGTAGCAATTTTTCCATCTTCTAACAAGTCGAAATATATATCATTATTAAGATCAAAAGATTGAATTAACCTGATGATGTCTTTTCTAAATTTATCCTTAAATTTATTTTTTAAATCATACATATCCACGGTAGGCCCATTAGGATCGTAGATGATCACTTCAGGAATAGAAAAATCACTTAAGTTCATATCAATCACATATCTATCTTTGCCACCATTGCCAACTAAATGACTTTTATAATTAGGATCATTATGTAGTATATCATTTCCTTTAGTACCAATTATCAAAACCTCATCACCAAATTTTATAGGAATAGTTGTGTTCAGTTCGTTTACTATGTCCTGATAATCTCCATCTGCAATAATATCAGATATTGATCTGGTTTCGTCAAATACATAACCAGTAGTCTTGTGTCCATTATGACTAAGATATACCCTAGATCCATCTAAAAAGCCAAATATGGTAATATTTTCATCCTTTGTTTTAATGCTCTCTACATAACTAAATGGATAACCAAACTTAAAATCTCCAGAAGCAGATAAATCGACATAGATATCATTATCATACGTATCATGAATAACTGCTTGCTCAATTAATTCTTTTTCATGATGCTTTGTTACTACTACTTGTGATGGAATGCCTAAATTATTACTTTTATCAGCAATATATTTCGCAGTCCAAGGGGTAGCTTCTGTATTGTCAATTTTTTTGAGTATAACAGCTTTTAGTTTTGTTTTACTATTTTCTAAAACATTATCATCAACGTATTCCCCAGAACGGTTTAACTGTTGATATTGCATATCTCTTATGAGGTCAGGTAAAGATTTATCTTGCACAAAAATAGTTTGATTTCCCTCTGTATAAATCACTAAATTCTTTAAATCATCTACCACCTTAATACTTATAGCTTTCCCATCATCAGTAAGTAATGTTAAATTATAATAACCTTCTGATTCTTTTATTCTTAATCTTTCGATACCTAAACCTTCTAGTTTTATTACATTCGCA
>JAVBJW010000002.1:0-28138 GCA_031546805.1 Anaplasmataceae bacterium | reverse complement strand
ATGGATTTTAGGATTGCAGCCCACAGCTAGAGTAATCGTTGCTAGTTATTCACAAATTCTGAGTTTAAAACACTCACTTGATACCAGATGTATATTACAATCTGATTGGTATAAGGAGTTATTTCCCGAAACCGTATTATCTCAAAATACTCAATATAAATTTCAAACAACACAAAAGGGGTTTAGATTTGCTACTTCAGTTGGAGGTACTTTAACAGGAGAAGGGGGCGATTTTTTAATAGTCGATGATCCATTAACCCCAATGCAAGCTGCAAGTGAACGCTTAAGAAATCGTGCTAATGAATGGTTTGATCAGACTTTTGCCAGTTTAGCTTTGCTAATACTTATTTCAACATCTCCCCTATTAACTTTCCCTCACCAATCTCATAAAGCCTATCTGTTTTAATATTGCTACTGGACATGACTTATTCTTTAGCGGAAAAAATAGCCATAATTTTTAAATTACTAAAATCAGATCTAGATTTATATAGTAGAAAGTAAAACTACTTTTGCTGCACCATAAACTCGCTTTAATATTATATTATAATTTTCACTCAATTTAAACTCTTCATTTTTATTAATTTCAAGAATTATCAACACTTCATCTGCTAACCAATTTGAATCTATTAACCTTGTTAAAGTTGATTCAACAAAATTACTATTATACGGTGGACCAATAAAAACAAAGTCACACTTTTCTATAGCTTGAGGTAACTTATCAGCACTACAACACATTAAAGTAATATTGTCTTCTACCTTTAAGTTTTCTGCAGTTTTTTTAACTAATTGTAAATTATTGTAGTCTAAATCTACCATAAAGGAATGTTTTGCTCCTCGAGATAAAGCTTCAAATGATAAAGAACCACTACCACAAAAAAGATCAAGTACATTACAATCAACAAGTGACTTTCTGGAGCTAATAATACTAAATATTGCTTTTCTTACCAAGGACATTGTGGGCTTTGCATTCAAAACTTTATTAGTTTCGATTTTCCTGCTGCGATATTTACCAGCTATAATACGCAACATATCTCTAAAATTATAGAAACAAAATATTAATAATACTAAGTATAGTACCAACTTATTTGGAAACAAGCTTTATAATCAAATTATCTACTGCTACTTATATTGCATTTATAGCAGCAAATTTCTTGTATTTTTTCTATATCTTCTATTATTGATTCTGGACCACTTTGTGGAGTAAGTATTTTTACTAAATCACATACTCTTTCTACATTGATTTTAAAATAATCTAGAAGAAGTGCATACATATCTTTTATATATATATTAAGAATAGTACATTCTTCTTTTTCCTCAAATGATATGCTGTTATTACCTTCTTTATTTTTTTTAAAACTAGGAAAAAATTTACGTGCGTTAGATTTGCAGCTTTCATTATAAAGAGTGAGTGTTATTTTATCAGTATCTTGATTAGAATCAACAGCTGCTCCACCAGAACATATATTAGTAAAATTTTTTATAATAGATTCTACTCTTTTTTTGACTTCATTTTTTTGTTTTAATTGTTCCTCGAATATCTTTAAGTATTTTTGTTCAATTTTCAAAGCTTTATGAAAGAACCCGTAGGCTTTGATATTACTAATAGAAATAACGTGCTGGTTATCACTTAATTCATGGTCATAATGATATTTATCAAGGATTAAAGAAAAATTCAATGCATCATCCTTATCACAAAAAGAAATAGTTTTACTGTAAACTTCTTGATCAAAATTTATGGTTGGTTTATGACCAAAACCAGCACCAATAAACTTCCTTATTGAATGCTCAATTGCTATTTTAACATTGCCGTTAAAAACAGGAACAGGCTCGTAAAAATAATGAATCAGTCTATCTTTACATTCTTCACTAAGAATTAATTTATTTTTATAGCTTTCGTTGTACTCAAATAGGTGTTGAAAATAAACTTCAGGTATAATTATTCTATCATCTCGTTCAGGAACAATTGGTACACCATTATCTATTCTTTCTATAAATTGCTTTACTGTACACCAAGATCTAACATATAAAATACCTGTGCCATCTTTATTAATTTCAAGATTACCATTCTCATTAAAACTAGGATGATGAAAAACTACTACTGCATCGTCTGTAAACAGACCATCTAACTTCTTAATAGCCTTGTATAAGTTTTCTTCAGTAGGTTTGTAATGACCGCTATGATTGCTAATGTAAGTGATTTTACCATTTTTAACTGCCATAGTACCAAAACAAATACCAGGATCGCTTGCAAGTAGCGTTGAGTGATAGGTACCTTCTATTTGTTGATGCGTTACTATTTTGCCATCCAACCTTATGGCATACATTACGCGTGCAGAAGCATCACTTATAGCTTTCTTATATGTATCATATATGATTCCATTTTTGTTATATAACTTCAATTCATTGTTCTCACCTAGTTTTGGTGTTCTAGTATTATCTCTTTGTTTTTGCTGAGAAAAATACTTTACAACAGCTCCGAGTTTATATTTTTTTCTAGAAACTTCCATTATATGCAACATAGATTTAGATTTCTTTGAATTATTTAGTGGATCTTTCATAAGTTTTTGAGTCTTATGACAAAATATCATTTTGTTACCGAAATCCATAGAAACTTGCGCTTCTTTAGGAACAGTCAAACCTGACTTTGTACTAACTTTACCTAATTCTCGAACCAAATGCTGGAACTTTGCTTTTACTGTTTCTTTTTGCAACATATCAAAACAAAAGGAAAAAAAAGAAAGTATTCTTCTTACGTAATTATCTTCTGATCTTATTGTTGTAGCCATGTATACCCTTAATAACCAATCTTATGCTAATAAGAGCATATTTATTAATAACATGCAAGCTACATTAATCTGAGCTAATATAAAAAATTAAATTCTATTCTTGAAGTATCTCATTCTTATGCTATGAAAAATGAACATATAAATTTTAAGGCATAGCATGAGTGTATTGATAGTAGAGTCTCCAGCAAAAGCAAAAACAATAAGCAAATACTTAGATAATAAATTTAAGGTGGCCGCCTCTTTTGGCCATGTACGGGATTTACCAGCAAAGAGCGGTTCTGTAGATCCAGATAATGATTTTGCTATAAAGTATGAAATTATTGACAAAGCAGAAAAACACATAAAAGAACTAGTTAAAGCAGTTAGCAAAACATCAGAGATTTATTTAGCAACAGATCCAGATAGAGAAGGTGAGGCAATTGCCTGGCATGTAATAGAAGCACTAAGAGAGAAGAAAGCAATAACTAATAAGGTGCAAATTCATAGAGTAGTATTTAATGAAATCACAAAAAATGCAGTAACAGAAGCAATCAAAAATCCTCGTACTATTAGTATGGATTTGGTTAATGCCCAGCAAGCACGTAGAGCTTTAGACTATCTAGTTGGTTTTACTCTATCACCACTTTTATGGAAAAAATTGCCAGGCAGTAGGTCAGCAGGGCGTGTGCAATCTGTGGCTTTGAGGTTAATTTGTGAGCGTGAAAATGAGATCAGTAAATTTGTATCACAAGAATACTGGAGCATTAAAGCAGAGTTTTTAAGTGAAAAAAGTGAAATATTTTTTGCATTGCTAAGTCATTATAATGATAAGAAGTTAGATAAACTTGATATAAAAAATCAGCAAGAAGCTGAAGATTTAGTGAAAATTATTGAAGCGAATCAATACGCTGTAGTAAAAGTAGAAAATAAACGAGTAAAAAGAAACCCACCTCTGCCATTTATTACATCAAGTCTGCAACAGGAAGCTTCAAATAAGCTAGGCTTTACTGTGAAAAATGCTATGCGCATAGCTCAAAACTTGTATGAAGGTGTTGATATTGGTGGAGAAAGCATAGGTTTGATAACTTACATGCGTACAGATGGTTTCTATATTGCAGATGAGGCTATAAATACAATTAGAGAAACAATTATCTCATTATTTGGTGAAAAATATTTACCTAAATCTGCTCGCAAATACACGAAAAAGGTAAAAAACGCACAAGAAGCGCATGAAGCAATAAGGCCAACAGATATAAGTAGGACACCTAGCAATGTTGCAAAATTTTTAACTCCAGAGCAACTGAAACTTTATGAATTAATATGGAAAAGAACTATAGCTGGCCAAATGGAATCTGCAATTATTGATCAAGTTGCAGTTGATATACAGTCATTAAACGGGCAAGTTATTTTCCGTGCTACTGGCTCTACTATTGTATTTGATGGTTTTTATAAAGTTTATCAAGATAATAAAGAGGATGAAGATGCAAAATTACCTCATCTTAATGAAGGAGAGTCATGCAAGCTAGAAAAAGTTATTCCAGCACAGCATTTTACTCAGCCACCGGCACGTTTTGGTGAAGCGAGTTTAGTTAAAAAGATGGAAGAAATAGGAATAGGGCGGCCATCAACTTATGCAACTATTATATCAGTGCTACAAGATCGTGAATATGTTACTTTAGAAAACAAACGCTTTATCCCTAGCCATCGCGGCCAAATTGTTACAATATTTTTAACAAGCTTTTTCAGTCGCTATGTTGAATATAATTTTACAGCCAACATGGAAGAAGAATTAGATCTAATATCAAATGGAGATATCTTTTGGAAAGAGGCACTACGTAAGTTTTGGTCCCCATTTATTCAAAATGTAGATTCTATTAAAGAAATGGAGAATGAAAAAGTATTAAATACAATACGTGATTTAGCTACTGACTATTTTTTCTCTGATAACAAAGATATAGATAAAAAATGTCCAAAATGTGAAGATGGAAATCTTAAACTCAATATTGGACGCACTGGAGTATTTTTGGGTTGCGCTAACTATCCTGAGTGCAGATATACAAGAGAAATCACAGATGGAAACCAAAATACTGATAATTTAGAATATCCAAAATTACTTGGGATAGATCTAAATTCTCAAGAAGAGGTATTTATAAAAAAAGGTCCATATGGGTTCTACGTACAGTTAAGTAGTGATGCTAAAGGTAAAAAGGCATCCTTATTAAAAGATATGGATGTAAGCTTAGTTGATTTGAATTTCGCCCTTAAAATGCTATCCTTACCAATAATTATTGGTCACCATCCAGAAACAAATAAAGAGATTAAAGTAGGGATCGGTCGTTTTGGCCCTTATATTTTTTATGATGGCAAGTATTTTTCTCTTAAAAAAAGTGGTCAGGATATTTTTAACGTGACAACTGATGAAGCTCTATCAATAATTACTTCTAGCAACAGTGGAGAAATAAAGTCTTTAGGGCATAATAAAGATAGTGAAGAGATATCAGTGCGTAGTGGAAAATATGGGTTTTATATAAAATGCGGTAAGATCAATGTTGCCATTGGTAAGGATTTTAATGTTGATGAGATAACATTAGAAAAAGCAATAGAAATGATTGCAAATAAAAAGCAGAAAAAATAATCAGTAGACCATCCATGGGTGGTCTACTAACAAAGTATCAGTTATATCAACAGAAAAAACTTCAATATACTATATTAATTGTTTAGAGTTGGTGCACAGATTGCAGGAGCAGCAATAGCGTTAATTACTTGAGTATTTGATAGGCTGTTACCAGGTTGTTTAGGTAGATAAACATTCAATTTAATTTCTTCGTTATCTTTTAGATTTGCTAAGCTTTGAATACGATCATCAGGAACTATTTTATAAATATGACCAGTTTTTTGTATTACTATACCGTTTATAAAGTCAGTGACTACTTTAGCTTGATCATCGTTAAAATTTAATTTTTCTAATCCTTCGCCAGTCACTATTAAATCTACTCCTTCTTTTTTTATTGTTGATACTATTATTTCATTATTGCTAGAGTTAATTGGGCCTGTTTTATCTTGTAATTTATGACGAAACACTATGTAAATTATTCCTAACATTGCCAGCGCTAGAGATATTGAAGCAAATAATGATATAGCTAAAGCGAAACCTTTTTCCCCTTTAAATAGATCTATTAATGGCTTTGTTAATTCTGGATTTATACAATTAATTATTGCAGCTCCAATTGAAATAAACCCTATTAGCGACGCTAAGCCAGTGCCGCCGTATATTGTGATATTTTTTGCTTTTTGCTTTGTCTCATTTGATATTTGTAATGTCATTTTTTTATCTTTTAATAATATATTATTATAATTAGTAAATATATCTTGTAGTAAAATCAAGCATTAATTAAGTTTTTTTTATTGATTTTTATTTTAAACAAAATATACATCTAATAAAATAGAGGTCCTATAAAGTAATACAGGTGGTAAAATTAATAAACTATGGTACACTTCTCATAGAAAGTCATTTTCTGGTTTGCTAAGTTTTAAGAGATATGTAAGAAAATTATGAAGTACATTATGACGAAAATTGTAGGTTATAAAGAGAAAATACTATTACTTGCTATACTTTTCGTTGCAACTACTATTTTTGTTTTTTCTACAGGAGAATTCGTCTTATCAAAACTAGTTGGAACAAATAAATCATTTGTTGCTTATCCAAAAGATGAAACTGATTATAAATTTTCTGTAGATTGGTTTAGTCATAATGTAGAGAATTGGGATAAATACAAAGCTTTTTTTGAAGAGAATTCACAATGTCTTGAAATTGGTGCTCTTGAAGGTAGGTCAACATTATATATTACTGAAAATTATTGCAACTCAAAAAACAGTAAAGTTTTTGTTATTGATACATGGCAGTGGCCAGTAGCATATTATACGCCGAAAGAGCAGAAAGATTTATTTGCTATATTTTTGTACAATTTAAGAGATTACGTAAAAAGCAAAAAAGTCATTCCACTTAGAGGAGAGTCTAGCAAAATGCTACCACTATTATCATACGAAATACTACAAAATAAATTACAGAAATTTGATTTTGCCTATATTTGTGGTTCACATTTAGCTAAAGACTATATGTTTGACATGGCGTTATCCTGGTCAATGCTAAAAGTTGGTGGCATTATGATAATAGATGGTTATGAGTGGAGAGAGTTCAAAGAACCAGAACTTACTCCTAAACCTGCTATAGATGGATTTTTAACATCTTATAAAGGCGATTATGAAGTTCTGCATAAAGGCTATCAGGTACATTTAAAGAAAATCAAAGAGTAAGATCTATTTGAGGCTATGACCATCTTAAATGATATGGTCTCTCATCTCATTACGTAAAATTTAAAACTGCTCTTACTTCCTAAGTATAAATATTCCTTACAATATTAGAGCTGCCTATTATGTAATGGCGGGAGTGACGAGGCTCGAACTCGCGACCTTAGACGTGACAGGCCTACGCTCTAACCAAACTGAGCTACACTCCCTACAGGTTATTTTTTAGTAACAAATATGTAAAAATTTGTCAATTTATTCTTAGCTTATTGAAATTTTTAGAAGAGAAAAATGTAATTTATAGTCATTCTATTCATAAGGATCATATATTTTATTTACAGGTTTTTTTTTAAAACTTTTATTCAATAACCTTAAAATTGGATTTAGATCGTCTTTGAATGATAAAGTGTATATTTTTCGATTAATGTAGTTACTTAGACTACTTTTTTTTGTTTCAATTGTTGCATTATCTAGAAGATCACATTTGTTTAAAACTATAATTTCTTCTTTGTTTACTAGGCTTTCATTGTAGAGCATTAATTCATTGCGTATGCATTTATAATCCGCAATAACATCGTCATTTGTGCAGTCAATTAAATGCAGTAAAACTTGACATCTTTCTATATGTTTTAAAAATTTATGACCAAGTCCCGCCCCCAAGTGAGCATCATTAATTAAGCCAGGAATATCAGCAATAACAATTTCTTCATCATCTATGCTGGCAACACCAAGATATGGCCTTAAAGTAGTGAATGGATAATCACCAATTTTTGGTTTCGCATGGGAGCACCGTGTTAAAAAGGTTGACTTTCCAGCATTTGGCAAACCAATGATACCAACATCAGAGAGGATTTTTAATTTTAATATTACATATTTTTCTTCTCCAATTTTACCACAAGTAAAATGCCTTGGTGCTCTGTTAGTTGAAGTTTTAAAGTTAGAATTTCCTGCACCACCCAAACCACCTTTTGCTATTAAAAAATGCTTATTTATCTCGTCAATATCAATAATTATAGTACATCCATCTTCTTCCATAACTTGCGTACCAACTGGAACCTCAATTATTACGTCTTCTCCAGACAAACCAGTTTTATCTCCACCTAAACCATTCTTGCCATTTGATGCTCTAATATGTTGTTTATAACGGAAATTAAGTAAAGTATTTAAGCTAGGATTTGCAATAAAGATAATATCCCCTCCTTTACCACCATTGCCACCATCTGGTCCTCCAAATTCAACAAACTTTTCACGGCGAAAACTTGCTGAACCATTACCACCATTACCAGCCTTTAAGTAGACTTTTACTTCATCGATAAAACTCATAGAAACATATAATATTGAGCTGCGTTTCCCAATTGCTCTTCAATTCTAATTAATTCATTATATTTTGCTAACCTCTCTGACCGAGAAAGCGAACCTGTTTTTATTTGTCCACAGCCAAATGCCACAGCCAAATGTGCAATTGTTGTATCTTCTGTTTCGCCTGAACGATGGGACATAATAGTTCTATAGGAATGAGAGTGTGCCATCTTTATTGCGTTTAAAGTTTCTGTGAGAGTACCGATTTGATTTGGTTTGATTAACACAGAATTTGCCATATTCATTTCTATTCCTTTTTTAATTAAAGTACAATTCGTAGCAAATAGATCATCACCAACTAGCTGTAATTTTTTGCCAAGTTTTCGAGTTAAAAGCTGCCAACCATAGTGATCATCTTCACTGAGTCCATCTTCTATTGATAAAATTGGATACTGATTTACCAATTCTTGATAGTAATCAACTAACTCTTCTGAGCTCAGTTCTTTATTCTCAAATTTATATAGATTATTTTCATAGAAAGTTGATGCTGCAACGTCTAAACCCAAAGTAAAATTGTCAGAGTAATTAGATACTTTTATAGCTTCTAAAATCAAATCTAAAGCCTCTGCAGTTTTACTGATATTTGGTGCAAAACCTCCTTCATCGCCAACGTTTGTACTATAGTTTTTTCGCTTTAATATTTTACTTAAATTGTGAAATACCTCTGCTGACATTCTCATTGCTTCACTAAAAGTACCAGCCCCAACAGGAATAATCATGAATTCCTGAAAATTCAGCATGTTACTAGCATGCACACCGCCATTAATAACATTAATCAGCGGTACAGGCATGATAAAAGATCCATTTACTTGAATGTCACTTAAATACTCAAATAATGAGATGTTTAAAGCACAAGCAGCAGCTTTTGCTACAGCTAAAGATACACCCAAAATAGCGTTAGCACCAATTCTCGATTTATTTGCTGTGCCATCTATTTGAATTAAAGCTTCATCTATTTTCTCTTGCTCTATTGCGCTCATATTTATTAAATGTTTTGCAACTTCTACATTTACTGCATTTACTGCATTTAACACTCCCATACCACAATAACGATTAGGATCGTTATCTCGTAGCTCTAACGCTTCGAATCTGCCAACCGAAGCACCAGAAGGGACAGATGCTCTACCAATTGAGCCATCATATAAACTTACTTCTACTTCAACTGTTGGATAGCCCCTGCTATCTAATATCTCTCGTGCAAATACGTTGCTAATTTCTTTTTTCATATTACGCTTTATTATTCCTATCTCCATTTTAGCTATTTTCATTTGTTTTACAATTTTAAAGACAATACTTTCAAAACCAATTTAAGTTTGCCACTAAAACTAAATTCACTACAGTATACTAAAATTTTATCATATATAGATATAGGTCATTGATTAGTAAAGCAAAGGAATGCAATATGATACAAGATAAAAAGCTGAATAAATTAGATTTAATATCCGCATTGATATTTATGACAATATTAGCAGTAATACTTTTTGTCATTTGCCAAGGCACAGGTAATGGAATTATACAATCTTTTTTTCTAATTGCTGGAGGTGGTGCATTATTTCTAATGTTAACTGGCTCTTTTGTTAACAATCCAAATGAAGCAACGATAGTTGAACTTTTTGGCCATTATATTGGTACTTATTTTAACTCTGGTATTTTTGTTACAGTTCCGCTTTCAGCAAAATATCCTATCTCTCTAAGGTTTAATAACGTTAATACAGATAAAATTAAAGTTAATGATGCAAACGGCAGCCCAATTGAGATTTCAGCTGTAATTGTATGGAGAGTAAGTAGTCCAGCCAAAGCATACTATAACATTAATAATTATATGCAATTTGTTTCAATACAAAGTGAATCAGTGATAAGAGCATTAGCAAGCAATTATCCATACGACAGTGAAAATAATGAAGAATCTTTGCGCAAGAACTCCGATATAATCTCAAACGAATTAAGGTCAATGTTGCAGCAGAGATTAGATATTGCAGGAGTGGAAGTAACTGAGGCTAGAATATCGCATTTGGCATATTCACCAGAAATTGCACAAGTGATGCTAAGACGTCAACAAGCACATGCTGTCACCTCTGCAAAGAGGCATATAGTACAAAATGCTATTAGTATTATTGAGGAAGTGATGAATCACTTTGAAAAGAACAAAGGTATACAATTAGATAGCAAACAAAAAGTTCAATTAATCAATAATTTGTTAATTACACTAGTTTCTGAACAAGAGGCACAACCCACAATTAATTTGGATAATCATTAGAAGTTTAAATTAATGTTATAAAATAGTTGATTTGATATATAAACTGCTTACTATTCCTTATTTAGCATAATGGGGGGGGGTAAGCATGAAAATTAATGCGTCTAAAGAAAGCAGCGAATGGATTTTATCTGCTACTAAACAATTGACTAATTTTAGTCAAAACTATTTTACACAATCTGGTCAATCAGGCTCTGTAAAGAAGCTAGTTAGTGCTTTTTTACTTATTCCTGTTATTATACCTACCGCTATTACTGCAGCGTTAATTGCTTGCACTTATTTCTTTGTGAATGCTGTTAGTGCAAAAGAGAATGATTTTATATTATCTAAATTAGTAAAAGGCATACTTAGGTTCTTAATCTATGTTGCTGCTACCATAATTCTAGTGCCATGTATTATATTAAACTTAGCAGTTTCTTTAATACCATCCATCATTCTCTTCTATGCCAATAAAAATGTTGCAATTACAAATGATAAGAATGGTCAAACAGTAATTAATACGGAGAATGATAGTGAATATAATAAACTTGTTACAGAAGAAACTTTAAGTTTAGTGAGGCAATCTGATAACGGGCAAGAGCAATCGGGAGAAGTGATAGGAAGCGGTACAGCATTGACTAATCAATGCCAAAATAGTCCACAAACTGTACAAATAATATCTCGAAATACAGACAGTGAAGAGAATATAGATCAAATTACTGTGATAAGCAGTATAAATGATGCAAATATCAGAGATGGTAATGCGATAATACGCACTGTTGGAAATGAGAATAATGTAACCATGAAGGGAATAATTATTGGAGATGCTGATAATCAATCTGAAGGTGCAGTATTTGATTTAAAATGCGAGATTGTTTCTGATGGTTTAGATCTTCGATTTGGTTGCAGTGTACGTACTGGAGATAATAAAATAGAGGTACTTAACAAGCTGATGGAAGATGAAAATACGCGAACTATGTTATCTGGCAGTGGTGGAATATTATCGATAGAACAACCTGTATCACAGCAACGACCACCAATTCAAGAGGTATAGAGATATTGCTTCCCTTATGTTAATACCTTGTTTAATTATGTAAAAACTCTATTATAATTACCAGTAAGCAAGTTGACAATTTAGGATACATAAGAATAACTATAGTTGTTCTTATGCTCTATTATATGAAAATATCAGTTTTAAAAATCAATGATTTTCTCAAAAATCCATGCTTAGTTCAAGGTGTTTTAATTTATGGGAATGATCCAGGTCAGATTGATTTCTATACTAATAGCATTGTTAGTATAGTTAATAAAAATGGAGAATTCTCTATCCATAAAATGGAGTTTAGTAGCGTTGGTAAATCTCCAGGGTTATTATTTGCAGAGCTTGCAAATATATCAATGTTTAGTAAGAAAAAGTTTATTTTACTTACTAATGTAACTGAGAATATATCTGAAGAGTTAAAGAAGATATTGAATAATTTTGTAGGAGATAATTATGTTTTGATAATAGGAAAAACTATATTAACTCAGGCAACGCGTAGTTATTTTGAGAACTCAAAAAATTTTGCTGTAATTAGTTGCTATAAAGACAATAACAACAATTTATATGATATAATTTTAACCCACTTAAAACAGAACAATATAAGTTATACAAATGAAGCAATTGCTCAGCTGCAGCGTTATTTAAGTAATAGCTTCTCTTTTCACTTAGAACTCGAAAAATTAGTAATATACTTAGGTCACAAGAAATATATTGAACTAGAAGATATAGAGCAATGTCTAGGCTTTATAACTTATGACGCAACTATAGATGATGTGTGCTCAGCAATAGTTGATAAAAATACTAATAATTTTATAAAATGTTCTAATACACTCATGACTTATGGAAATTTTTCATCTATAGCTCTTTTAAGAATAATATCAAAATATTTCCTACGTCTTAACATGGTATTTAATGCAACAAAAAGTGGAGTAAATCAGCAAGAAGCAATAAAGATGCTAAATCCTCCTTTGTTTTTTAAGCAGCTACAAAGTTTTAAAAGACATATACAAAATATAGACCACTTTAGAATTAAAATAGTATTGCAAAAATTGTTAGAGTTAGAAATTATCTGTAAACAAACCGATATAGATCATAAGTTAATTTTTCAACATAACATAGTGTCAATGTTGCTTACTAAAAATTAAAGCTATAATATTAACATGAGATATAAATTGTAAAAGTTTATGACAGATCAACCCTTAATAAAAGTCAAACGTAACGCTATAGTAAGTATTCTTAAGGTTTTAGGAGAAGCTACTGAAACAGTACGTTCATGGGTGGGTAGTATTAACGAAGACCTCACTAGCAGCAAAGATATTGAAGCATTAAAAATGAAAATGAAAGAATGCTTAAATCCTAAAGGTGGAGAAATAACCGCAAGAAGAAATACGGTTTCTCTTGGTAATTTATACTTAAATTTATCAGAAGTAGGTAAAATAAAGTTCTTGAAAATATTAGTAGAAGAGCTTGACACGAGTAAGAAAGAAATCAATAATAAAATTATTGCATACCAAGCAAATTTAGATCCTAATCTTAATTATAAGCTAGAACAGGATTTAATAACTGCACTTGAGTCGCCACGTTTAAAAATATTAAAGCAGTTTATTTCATTGCAAAATGGACTGAAATTTATTGTTGATATGAGGTCTGATGCACTTAAACTTAAAGCTGAGCATAAGATGCTTTCTACCCTTGAAAAGGATTTGAAAAATATACTATCTTCCTGGTTCGATGTAGAATTACTTGATTTTTGTCAAATAACTTGGGATTCCCCTGCATCACTATTAGAAAAATTGATTAAATATGAAGCTGTACACAAGATTTCTTCCTGGGATGATTTAAAAAATAGGCTAGGATTATGTTTCGCATTTTTTCATCATAAAATACAAAATGAACCATTAATATTTGTAGAAGTTGCATTAACTGATAAAATTGCAGATAAAATACAACTGCTGATAGATGAAACAATACCAGATCCTAAAAACATGAGTGTTGCAATGTTTTACTCTATTTCTAACACTCAGATTGGTTTATCAGGAATAAATCTTGGCAACTTTTTAATTAAGAGAGTAGTGGAGAGGTTGTCGCAAGAATTTAAAAACGTTAAAACATATGCTACACTATCACCGATACCAGGTTTTAGTAAATGGCTCAAAAATATATCACAATCTCAACAATATTCTGCTTTAGCTAAAAATCTTAATATTGATAAGCTTGCACCTGAAATATTAGAATGTATAGACCCGATAAAAGTTTTAGACTGCTCAAGCGATATCAAGCAGATTTTACTTAAGTTATGTGCATATTATCTTTTAAAAGTTAAAAATGGTAACAATGCTTTTGACCCTGTAGCACATTTTCATTTAAGTAATGGCGCTTCGATTAAAAGACTAAATTGGCTAGCAGATATTTCAGAAAAAGGCATAGAGCAATCAGTTGGTATTATGGTTAATTATCTATACGAATTACCAAAAATAGATAATAATCATGAAAATTACATGATAAATAAAATTATACCATCTTCAAAAGATGTGTTAAACTTATTAAAAAAATAATTAAATTGTTCTATAATCGAATATAGATTAAGCAATTTTTATTACTTTGAAATATTATTAACTTTGTATCAATTAACTTACAGATGTTGCTGTACTGCTTTGGTTTTACTCTGCAAAAGGTTAGTAATACCCAATGTTACTTGCATTGTCAGTAGTATAAATAATATTCTCTTCAATGTTATTATAAAGATTTAAAAGATAATTATGATCTAACCAATTTGAAAAATCCTTTTCATAATACTTTAGCTTATCTTCAAGCTCATCTCTTACTAAAGCACTATTTTTATAACGCAGATCGTATAAAGCATTATCAATCAGGTGAGGATGCTTTTCTTCCAAAAACATGACCAATACATGCCCTGCTTCATAAGTTTTTCTTCCATCATTATAAGTTAATTCACATATTTCGCTCAAACTTAAATCTAAAGATTTAACCTTTTCAATTTGTAAATTATTAAAATTTAGATCTTTCTTATGTTCTATAAATCTTGCTATTCCTTCTATAATAACAGTAGGAATCACCCAAGAATTTTCGCCTGCAACATAAAATGTTAAACCATGCACTACCTCATGCTTTAAAATTCTAGAATCTTCTTTACTTTGACCGAAATATATTTTTGCAACATAGTCATCTTGATAACCAATGCTATTCTTAGTAAGCCCAGCACTGGTGCTTATGTCCAGATCAAATACCTTAGATCCATCTTTTTTATAACTCTCTTTACTATCAAATATATGACATTTTATCTTATAAGGTCCATTATTATACTCTATAAGATAAAAAGATTTTTGAAAATCTTTAAAAGTATTAACAATATCGCTTCTGAATTTTTCTATCTTTTGTTTATCTAAAGTATTATGGTGTAGTTCTACTTCAAGTCTAGACTCAGGAATCTTAATTATTTCAATTTTTGAAAAGAAGGTATCCTGAGAGATTTCAGTATCGATTTTATCTATAGGAGATTCAAAGGTTTTAGATGATATCCAATCTGAAAAATCCTTCTCATAATACTTTAGCATATTTTCAAATGCTTCTTTTATTAAAGCATGGTTTCCATTATGTAAGAATTTCAACATTCTATCAATCAAATTAGGTGCTTTTTCTTCTAAAAACATCACTAATACGTTTCCTGCTGCATAGTAATCTACGTTACTACTTTTAGTTAACTTATATATTTCACTTAGACTTAGATTTTTAGACTTAGTGTATTCAATGTCTGAATTAATATGATTATACTTTCCTTTTCTATCTATGAATGTTGCTATTCCTTCCATGATAGCCTTTGGAAACCACACTCCTTTTCCTTCTGCAGCAGCATATGTTAAACCATGTACTAGTTCGTGTTTTAAAACAAAAAGTTTATCTTCATCTTGAGAAATAAATATATCAGCAATATAATTCGTATTATTGAATTTAGGTATTGCAATACCTATGTTATTGCTACTTATCTTGAAGCCAGATACTTCAGATACATTTTTATGGTAGCTATCTATATTATCAAATACATGAAGTTTAAACTTATAAGGTCCAGTAGTAGATTCTCTTAAATTAAAAGACTCTTTAAAATCTTCAAAAGTATTAACAATATCACTTCTGAATTTTTCTATTTTTTGTTTATCTAAAGTATTATGATGTAACTCTACTTCAAGCTTAGATCCAGGAATCTTAATTATTTCAACTTTTGAAAAGAAGGTATCTTGAGAGACTTCATTACCGATTTTATCTATAAGAGATTCAAAAGTCTTAGATGATATCCAATCTGAAAAATCCTTTTCATAACGCTTCAGATAGCTTTCAAATGCCTCTTTTATTAAAGCACGGTTTTCATAGCGCAAAGATTCCAATATTTTATCAATTAAATGAGGTTCTTTTTCTTTTAAAAATGCAACCAAAGTATAACCTACCTTACTTACATCAATATTTTTATTATGAATATTGAATATCTCAGATAAATTTACACTTTGGAATTTTGCATAATTAGCATTCTCCTTTACTGTATCTCCTCTATCTTTCATATAGCTTCTTATACCTTCTTTTAGCACATATGGGATTTCATCTACATTTCCTTTGGTGGCATAATGCAGAAAATTATGAATCAGTTCATCTTGCAGAACTGAGATTGTATTGATGCCATCATCAAGGTATATATTAGCTACATTGTCAGTACTTTTTGCAAAATTATTGTATTCATTTTTACTATCAAAGATGTTTAATCTTAATTCAAATGTATCTTCAAATTGATTTTCTTTAGAGCAAAAACACTCTTTAAAGTACAAGAAAGTATTGACTATATCACTTTTAATCTGTGTTAGCTTTTCCATACTCAGATTGTTATGATATAATTCTACCTTCAGATTAGACTGAGAAATAGTGTGCTTATTTGAAAAAGCATTAATTTCAAAGATATTATTACTAAAGTTATGCATTTTATTTCTATTACAGTATATAATTACTTATGATATATTGTAATAAAGTTAATAATATTCAATTAATACTAGAATAGTACTACTTTTTTACTATGAAACGGTTGTATTTATGGCACTAGAACCATAATTAGTATTAAACTTTTGCTGCAGAAATAACGATAAATCTGTTTTTTCCCACGAAAAATGATTGTTTTTATAATCTACTTCACGGCCAAAGTGTCCATAGCAAGCTGTGGGCTTATAAATAGGACGGTTTAATAATAATTGTTTACATATCCCTTCAGGTGAAAGATCTATATTTTCAGCAATAACTTGAGTTATTTTAAGTTCATCCACAGTATTAGTGCCAAAAGTGTCAATATAAAATGATAGCGGTTGTGAAACACCAATTGCGTAAGAGAGTTGCACAAGACAGCGTTCAGCTAAACCAGATACAACTATGTTTTTTGCTAGATAACGCGCCATGTAAGCTGCAGACCTATCTACTTTTGTTGAGTCTTTACCAGAAAACGCTCCTCCCCCATGAGGTATATGTCCACCATAGCTATCAACCATGATTTTACGTCCTGTTAATCCACAATCAATAACCGGTCCTCCTATAACAAATCTACCTGTTGGGTTTACAAGAAAACATTCATCAGCACACATCCAGCCTTTAGGTAAAGTAGAAACCACATAAGGATAAATTATTTCCCTAACTGAATCTTGGTTTAAATCTTCCGTATGTTGTATTGAAACTATAATATTTTTTACACAAACTGGCATGTTATTTTGATAATAGAGAGTAACTTGTGATTTGGCGTCAGGACCAAGCTTGGGAATTTTTTTACTTTTTACTGCATTCATAATATTCTTAAGAATTAAATGTGCATAGTAAATAGGTGCAGGCATTAAGCTTTCTGTTTCTTTGGTTGCATAGCCATACATTATACCTTGATCACCTGCACCTTTATTCTTTTTACTATTTACACCTATAGCGATATCTTGGGATTGCTCATGTAATAAAATTTGTACTTTTACATCTTTCCAATTGAAATCACTGCTATCATAACCAATGTCCTTAATAGTACTGCGGATAATTTCTTCAATCCTCTTTTGCCCTATATCTGGAGCAAATACTTCGCCTGCTACGATTACATTATTTTTTGTAACTATGGTTTCAATAGCAGTACGTGCACAAGGATCAGCCAAAATATAAGCATCAACAATAGCATCTGAAATCTGATCTGCTATTTTATCAGGATGTCCAGCTGCAACTGATTCACTTGTGATGATATAGTCATTTAGTAAAATCATTTTAATGATATAGATGAAGAAGAAAATATTTAAGTAACTAAATATTAGCAATGTTTCTGATAATCAACAATATATTTACCATTTTATGGAAAACTTGTACTACTTCTAAATACCTTCACACTACTTAAGTCATATTTGCTTAATTTTTTAAAGAAACTTATTAAATACAGAGTATAGAAATGCTAATACAAAAATTAATAAGGCAAGCTACAGTTGTAGGAGAAAGCGGAGAAATTGCTAAGTTTATAGATTATACGTATAATTTTAAGATATTTAGAAGTATATTGAACTTAACCTTATCTTTAATCAAGCGCAATAAACTTTCATTTAAGGTACAGGCAAAGAGAATTTCAGAAAGAGTTGAAGGATTATGCGAAACTCTACAACTTGGGAATAATGCAAATTTAAATCAATACATCATTACAATAAAACAACTAAGTCCATACGTTGTGATTCATGAAATTGCTCATATGGTTGAAAAAGAAATGAATGTGAACTTACAAACAGAGTTCCTACCCATAGTGTATAAAGACATACAGCAAAATTTAAAAAATGCTAATATGTTAATACAGAACATAATAAATCACATTGTATTTACAGAGATAAAGGCTTATCCAAATTACAAAGCTAGAGCTTCTGAACTCTTTGCACGTTATTTTGAACTTTTTGCTTGGACACAAGAGGTATATCCAAAGGATCGAGAATATTTAATTCGCACATCTGACCTCAATAAAGTTTTTTCTAATACAAATAAATGGAGAGAAGAATTTTTAGATCATAAACTAATCAGTGTAGTAGATAAAGAGGTAGGCGCATACAGCAAAACACGATCAATTACTAATCCAGAGCAAATACAGAGCAAATGGTCAAATAAAGTTTCGAGTAATAGCTATAAAAATACTAAATCTAAATTTAATGATGGAAGTACTGAATAGCATTTTCAAAAATTAATATCCCGTCACCATATTTTGGCAAAGGAGTATTGCTACGGCAATATTTCTCTTTCATTAAAGGCCAATTTTCCTGTTGAGTAAAAAATATCGCCCTTTCAGGATGAGGCATGAGTGCTAATACTTTACCGCTTTTGTCTGACACAGCTGCTGTGTCATAAATAGAACCATTTGGATTGTATGGAAACCCTACTTCTGTAGACAATTGCTTTGTCGTTCCGGTGCTCAAATCCTCATGTATATCAAATACATTCCGGTTTTCCGCTCCGTATACTCCTAACACTTGCCTCTCAGAAGCGAGCTTCGAAAGAATGTTGTATTTAACATAACGGAGTGCAATAGAATTATTGTTTAGTAATTGATTTAAAGTACCTTGTTCCATGTAGAATTTACCTTCACCGTGAGCAACTGGAATGTATAATTCATCCAACCCTTTTAACCAAACAGAATTGCCTTTTAGGTTTGTTTTGACCTTTACCCAGCGGCATTGATAATAACCAATATCATTACATGCAAGTGCAATATTTGCAAAATCTGGAATTAATCTGGTTAATACCTGACAACCATTGCAAATTCCTATTATTAACTTATCTTGCAACAGGAATTCTTGAATCTCATGCCATAAATTGTTCAATATACGTAAAGCAAGCGCATTACCAGCACCTGTATGATCACCATAAGAAAAACCTCCAGGAATAGCTAAAACATTGTATAATTTAAGCTGTTTTGGATTATTAATGATTTCATTGATATGAACTATTTTTACCTTTACATCACGTTTCAGTTTAATACCTGCTTCTATAAATGCAAAAGCAGTTTCTTCTTCACAATTTAAACCATATCCAGATAAAATTATAACATTCATACTAAAAGGAAAAAAAATCAAATTTCTTTTTTAGAGAATTTGCAATTAAATTCAATACAAGTAGTATAAAAAGTAATGCAACTATTGCAATAGCTGCAAGCTCTGTAAATCCTGCTTCCGGATTGCTCGACCATATGTATATTTGTACAGGCAAAACAGTTGATGGATCAAAAAAGCTTTTAGGAGTATCAGCAATAAATGCTACCATACCAATCATAAGTAAAGGTGATGACTCGCCCAAAATTCTTGCTACTGCAAGTATAGCAGCCTGGACGATCCTTGGCAGGGCAATTGGTAGACAGTGATGTAAGATTACCTGCATATGTGATGCACCAAGAGCAAAAGCTGCATCTTTTATTGTAACAGGTACACCAGTAAAAGCATGTTTTGTGGCGATTACTAAATTAGGTAGCATCATCAAAGAAAGCGTCATCCCACCAACGAGTGGAGAGGACCGTGGTAAGCCAAATATGTTTAAGTATATTGTTAATCCTAAAATACCAAATATTATTGCAGGAACAGCTGCAAGATTGTTAATGCTTATTTCAATAATGTTAGTAAAAATACTATTTTTAGGCATAAACTCATTTATACCTATACCTGCCATAACTCCTATAGGTACCGCAAGTAATAAGCATATTGTTACTGTCAGTAAAGACCCTAAAAAAGATCCTAAAATTCCAGCACTTTCAGGTTCTTGTGAATCAGATTTTAAGAATAAAGACTTATTAAAAAACTTACCTATTCTTTTTTCTTCTTTTAACCTGTTAAAGAGTTTATCGTATTCACTATCTACATATTGCCTCTTGTTCATTGTATTTATGACACTTGAAGCGGTAAACCAGATATTGTGCTCACCAACTTTAATTTTCTGTTTTAAAAAACGAGCTAATTCTGTATGTGCGCTATAATTTAAAATCTCTTTTTTTGTATCGAATAGAGTGTTTTGTAATACTTTTTGTAAAGAACGATTGATTAAATTCGTACATTCTGCACGTAGTTTAATTGGATCACTAATTAAAAATAGTTCATTGTTTACGTCAATTGGCAATAAAACTTTCGTTACTGTTAAAGCATTATAACCATTAATTAAAATACTAAATAGAATACATATAAGAAAGCTAAGCGATACAACTAATATAGTTAGAGAACCAAAATGTAGTAGCTTATCCTTACGGTTTTTACGCTTAATCCTAGCATGCACACGCCTAGATTTTAATAATTTAACAAGCTTTTTCCTCATTCTAACACAAACCATCTTTAACTGGTTAAATTATAGCTTGTAATATTACATAAGAAAACTGTATTTTATTTGAGTTTTTCTATGATTTTAAATTATCTTAATTTGATTGGTAAAATAATTATTGCTTTCGAGCGTAATTAGTGTATTACAATTAGTAAATTATTAATTTATTGAGGGATATCAGATGGATTATGAAATCGGAAAGAAATTAGGAAAGTATGGTCTGCCTTTAAGCTCAGCATTATTTGTTGGTGCGCTTGCTTTAACTGTATATTATAGCCAACTTGTTAAAGGTTTAGGCTTCACTGAAATGTTCAAGGGTGGAGATAAGCTTGCACAAGCTTATGCTATTATGACTTGTGTTTTGATTGGTCTGGTAGTTTTATCAGCTATTGCATATGCTGTAAAAAAAGATGAAATAAAGGTAGATAAAAATAGGAATGTAACGAATATTCCAAATGCAACTTATGGTTTGAGTGTTTTTGGAACTGCTTTAGGAGCTGCTAGTGTATTTGTTTATGCAATGGTTGCAAAATTTCAACAAGGTCAAGATTTTGCTGATATCTTTAAGCAAAATAAAATTATGCTAGGATTGTTAACTGCTGCTATTGCTATGGTTGCAGTTGCTATTGTATCACAACTTTTACGTTATGAAATGAATGATAAAAAGCTTAATAACATTTCACCTTGTGCTGCACTGAGTGAATGTACTAATCAAGCTCAAGTAAATGAGATTCATGAAGTATAAAAAGATAAATCACAAAGAAGAGCTTTAAGTTATTTAATTAAGTAACTTTAGCTCTTTTTGAGCATTTAAAAATGAATCATGAAGAATATCAAGTGCTGTATCAATATGTTCTTCATGAATAATAAGTGATGGAGTAATTCTAATTACTTTATCATCTAAAACTTTAGTTAGAAGTAACCCTTTTTGTAGGCATTTTTCTACTATCTTACTTGCTGAAATGTTACTGACCTCTATTCCGAGAAGGCACCCTATGCCTCTTACATCTTTAATAAAATCTGGAAATTCTAAAGACAATAATTTATCTTTTAAGTATTTGCTAATTTTGTAAACATGTGTATTGAAATCATTTTCCAACATTAAGTCTAATACCGCATTACCAACTACCATAGCAAGTGGGTTTCCCCCATAAGTAGAACCGTGAGAACCAGGTGAGATAGTATCTGCAATATAATCTTTCACTAAGCATGCAGCTAAAGGAAATCCATTACCCATAGCTTTAGCACAAGTTAAAATATCAGGCTCAACTCCAATTTGTTGATAATAAAACAACTCACCAGTTCTCATGTAACCAGATTGTACTTCATCAAAACATAAAATAATTCCCATAGATTTAGTTAATTCTTTGATTTCTTGCAGATATGCAGTGTCTAGAGGGTATACTCCACCTTCACTTTGTATAGGTTCTAAAAATACTGCGGCAGTTTCATCACTTATCACTCTTTTTAATGCTGCTATATCGTTTCTTGGTACTTTGTCAAACCCAGAAAGTAGAGGAGCAAAGCCTTCTCTTGACTTTTTATTTCCTCCTGCTGAAATCGCAGCAATACTACGACCATGAAAACCACCTTCTAAGGTTATTATACGATAACGTTTTTTTCTGTTAGTATTAATAGTGTAAAAATAGCGACGAATAAATTTTATAGCTGCTTCTGTTGCTTCAAGGCCACTAGAACAAAAAAACACTTTATCAGAAAAAGTAAATCCGGTGAGACGCTCAGCTAGTCTTTGTTGCTCTGGTATCGAGAAAAGGTTGGAGCAATGCCATAATGTATGCAATTGTTCCTGTAGTTTTTCTACAATATAAGGATGTGAATGCCCCAAAGAAACTGTAGCAATACCTGCAGTGAAATCTAAATAACGTTTACCGTCCTGGTCAAAGAGGAAAACACCCTCTCCCCTCACCATAGATACAGGAGACCTATTGTAGGCATTAACAATAAAATTCATGTGAATTTTAAGTAAAAATATAAACTATTTTAAAGCTTGAACTGGAATAATACAATAGAATTATTTATGCTTCCATCACATGCTAAAGTAGAATTTTTATCTCTACTGGATCTAGCCCCTAAACTACAGAAAGTTTACAACAATGTCACCTTGATGTGACGTTTTTTACCGGCAGATAATTTGATAAATTCATTTGCATTAAAATCACTTAGTTTAATTAAGTGATTTTGATCATCTACAATCTTATCATTTACCCTGCACCCTCCACCACTAATTAAGCGTTTTGCAGCTCCATTTGATTCTGCAAGGCCAGTAATACGTAATAGTTCTATTATCGATATACTTGCCATTTTTTGTTTTTCAATGGAAAAATTTGGTAATAGGGAGCTATCTTCATTTTCAAAATTTGCAACTGCAGCACTTTCTGCACTTTTTGCAGCATCTTCTCCATGACATATTTTTGTTGCTTCTGTTGCTAGAATCTTTTTTGCTTCATTGATTTCTTGACCTCCTAGAGATTCTAATTTTTCTATTTCTCTAAGTGGTAGTTCTGTAAATAGCAGTAAAAAACGACTTAAATCACTATCTTCTACGTTACGAAAGTATTGCCAATAATCATATGGACTACACATTTTGAGGTCAAGCCATATAGTTTTACCTTCTGCAGTTTTCCCCATTTTTTTTCCTGTAGTTGTTAATATTAGGGGTGTAGTTAAGCCAAAAAGCTCAGGTAAGTTTAATTTGCTTGCTAGTTCAACACCATTTACTATATTCCCCCATTGATCTGAACCACCAATCTGTAAACGGCAGCCATAATTTTCATTTAATTCAACAAAATCATAAGCTTGTAGTAGCATGTAATTAAATTCTAAGAAACTTAAGCTTTGCTCCCTCTCTAAACGGGTTTTAACGCTTTCAAAATTCAGCATTCTGTTTATAGAAAAGTGCCTACCTATATCACGCAAAAAATCTATATATTTTAAATCACTTAACCAGCTTGAATTATCAACCACAGTAACATCTGCTGAAGATATAAATCTCTCAAGTGTTGTTTTAATACCATCTGTATTGCTTTTAATTTCATCTTCATTCAGAATTACTCGTGCCTTGTCTTTACCAGTTGGATCGCCAATTCTTGTTGTGCAACCACCTAGTAAAACTATTGGTTTATGACCAAATTTTTGTAGATGTCTGAGCATCATGATTTGTACTAAACTACCAATATGAAGGCTTGGTGCTGTACAATCAAAACCAATATAAGTTGTAACACTAGAATTGGACATCAACTTGTCTAATCCTTCAAGATTAGTGCATTGATAAAAATATCCTCTAGAATTAATAAAACTTAAAAACTCAGATTTTAATTGCATAATATACTAATTAATGGATTTTTCATTATTCCACAATTGATCTATTTGATAATATTCTCTTACATCTGATCTAAAGATATGAATCATTATATCGTGAAAACCAACTACTACCCAATTACCTTCTTGCATCCCTTCAACGTTTATTTTACCATATTGCTTAAGACTTTTAACCACATATTCTGCTAGAGCCTTAACATGACGACTTGATTCACTAGAGGCAATTATCATATATTTTGCAATAGCAGCCCTATCACCTACATCAAAAACGACTATATCATCACCTTTATTTTGATTTAGTGTATCTTTTACGATTCCTGTTAACTCTTCTATACTTATACTCATTACGTCGGAAGATAATGTTACTTAAATAAGTTTAAATAATATCACTAAATGAAGCAATAAATATCTGCTTTACAGTTATTTTTCATCTGCAAATGCTTCTTCCCATGTTCCTTCTGTTGATGCGCGACTATATTCTGTAGCTTTAGTTTCAAAAAAATTAGCGTACTCTACACCATTCAATATCCCATCCAGCCACGGCAAAGGATTATCGACTATATCATATATTGTTTCGAGCCCAAGTTGGAGTAGGCGTCTATCTGCTATATATCTTATATATTGCATAACTTTATCTTGAGATAACCCTTCAACATCACCTTGATTAAAAGCTAATTTTATAAATTCATCTTCAAGCCCAACAATAGCACGGCAAGCAGAATATAGCTCCTCTTTAAATTCATCATCCCATATTTCATTATTTTCTCGAATGAATGTATTAAATAACATAATTATTGAATCAGTATGCAGGGTCTCGTCACGTACTGACCAGGCAATTATTTGTCCCATGCCTTTCATTTTATTAAAGCGCTGAAAATTAAGAAGTATTGCAAATGATGCAAATAACTGCAACCCTTCGGTAAAAGCACCAAATACAGCCAGAGTTTTGGCTACATGTTTTTTGTTACCTTTTTGACTTTCTTCAAATTCCAGCATGTACTCATATTTTTTTCTCATTTCATCATATTCTAAAAACGCCTTATACTCAGTCTCTGGCATGCCAATAGTGTCAAGAAGATAAGAATACGCTGCTATATGTATAGTTTCTGTATTAGAGAAACTAGCCAGCATCATACATATTTCTGTTGGCTTAAATATATTGGCGTAATGTTTCATGTAGCAGTTATTGACTTCTATATCTGCCTGCGTAAAAAATCTAAAAATTTGAGTAAGTAGATTTTTTTCTGCTTTTGAAAGCTTATTTTTCCAATCTTGTACATCATCAGCAAGAGGCACTTCTTCTGGCAGCCAATGTATTCTCTGTTGCTGAAGCCATGCTTCATAAGCCCAAGGGTAATTAAAAGGCTTATATATTGGTTTTGCATCAAGTAACGTCATATCTACACAATACAATTAAAGATTATATTTTGATTAGTAGATAAATTATTGTCAATTAAATTACAACTTTTTAATGGCAAGTTGTTTTATTTTGTTCTCTCGCTACTTTGGTTATTTTTTTGATCTGATGTTCTTGTTTGCCAATCATTTATATTTCCACGACCTTTTCGTTGTTCTACTCCGTGCTGGCTTGTGTTATTATAGGAATTTATTTTATCTGGAGCATCATTGCTATCAAATGCAATTTCCTTTATACTACCAAAACGGACACTTTTTTTAGTTGGTTGAGTGGAACCATTATGTTCAAGAGGTTTAGGAGGTGTTTCTTTTTGAGATTGACTGTTATTATGATCTGCTACTGAACTATTTGGTTCCTTTTTATTGAGCTTTAGCTTCTCTTCAAGCTCCTGTATTGTTTTGTGTTGAAGTTCAAGTAAAGCATTACCTTTTATCTCCTTCGCTATCTCTTTATTATTCAACCCTTCAACATTAATTCGAGCTTTTTCTAGCATACCTTCAAATTGTTCTTTTATTACTACTAAGTCTTTCTCTATTCTCTGTAGCTCATCAGGTGATACTGTAGGAGGGCTAGGAAGAAGATTCTTGTTTTGTTCCTGAGGTTGATTATTGTTATGGTCTACTGTTTTATCTTTAGCTACACTTTTATTCATAAATTTTAATGTGCCGCTAATTTTTTTTAGTTCTGAATACTGAATGTTTACCTTTGCAAATTTGTTCTCTAATATATGGTCATAGCTTTGTCTTAAATCACTGTCTTTTAATATATCTCTTGCACTTTCTAACAATTTAAACCTATTTAAAGGAATGAGCTCAACCCATCTTTTAGGTTTTAGTTTTTCGAATTGCTTGTCTATTAGCTCTTTTTTTCCTTTTTCATCAAGATTATCGAACACTTTTTTATTAATTTTAAGACGTGTATAATGATCTGTAGCCATAGTTTTATATTAGTTAATTTATTAAATTATATTAAATCTTTGTTAAGAATATACTAATTTGTTAATAATAAACTATTCATCCATAGAATAGACTATCCATAAGCTGATCTAGCTTCTACCTTTGAGGTGATTAACTTGTCAAAGTATGCTATATAAATGTAGTTATGAGAGAGTACAATAACATGCAGTTTATCATATATAATATGAAATACATGTATAATAGACCTCTTTCAAAATTCACTTAGGAAGCTCAAAATTGTAAATTCCAACGATCAAATTGAACCAAAACGTTTTCGTCGATTTCGATATTTATCTGCTTAAATCTTTTAAAATCACATTTTCGACCACCACTCTTTTGCTCATAAGTTCCTGATTTTCTTTCTTTTGTTCCCTGCTCAATGGATTCTTTTTCGTTTTTCTATACGGCAATGTAACATTTGCGTGAATTTTTTGCATTCCCATGTAACCAGCGTCAGCTAGGACTTTAATGTTTGGCAATATGTGAACTTTTGATTCCTTGAAAAGACGAAAATCATGTCTTTTGCCGTTCGAAAAAGATGTGCAAATAATTTTTTTACTTTCTTTTTCCGTAATAATCTGTGTTTTTAGAGTGTGTTTTTTCTTCTTTCCTGAATAAAAGTGTTTTTGCTTTTTTTGGTCTGTCTATCGAAGTTTCTGTACTATCAATCACCAAAACTTCATACTCCATGTCGCTTTTTAACAGCTCTTTTCGCCCTGAAAGTCCGGATGTTTTACCAAATATCCACCTTATTATTTTATAAGTCGTACTTTCACTCAACCCATAATTATATGAAAATATGTTCTCTCATATATTCTTATGCCATAAGTAACCTTTCTTCTATACAAAGCTTGCTTTTACTTTGCTTTTTTTCGTCTATGTCTAAAATTTCTACCATCCTATTGAAAGTTATCTGTTTTACTCCCGTTAAGATCCTAAATTTCTCTCCCCCCAGTTTCTCTATTTGTTCATATCTCATACATTCTAAATATATGATTTTATACTGATTTTTTGTCTTTTACCAATTTTGAAAGAAGTCTAATGCTTCAGATCATGCTACAGTTGTGTGCGTTTTGGAGGAAGAGAATTTATAAAGTTTGAGCAACTTACACCAATATATTATGCTACTGAAATGTATAAAGCAGTTTAATCTTTTTGTAACTTTGCAATTTCATCAAGTGTTAGACCAGTTATATCAGCTATAACATCTATAGATATTCCAGCCTTAAGTGATTTCTTTGCTACTTCAATCTTCCCTTCAATCTTCCCTTCAATTTTACCTGCATCAAATTTCTCTACAAGACTAGAGAGATAATCATCAGTATATTTTGTTGCTTGATCATAAGCTAAACGTTCTTCTGGAGTCCAATTAAATTCATTGAC
>JAVBJW010000039.1:0-10776 GCA_031546805.1 Anaplasmataceae bacterium | reverse complement strand
CTACCCTATACAAACTTTATTGATATATTGCTTTTCAGAAAAACATTAGTAACATAAAAAAAGATTCTAATATTAGTTTTTCAATTTTTCTGTCAGTTAATTCTCATTTGTCAGATTAAGTTTTGGTTAGTACAGATTATTCTCATATAGCTTACTTTTGTACTTGTTGGTAATTATAAGTTCTTATCTAGAATTTACCATATTTTCTGGTTTAACTATTTTATCAAATGTCTGTTCATCAAGTAACCTAAGCTCTATCGCAGCTTCTTTGAGAGTAATATTTCTTTCATGAGCAGTTTTTGCTATTTTTGCTGCGTTATCGTAACCTATGTGAGTATTTAGGGCAGTAACTAGCATTAAAGATTGATTCAATAAATATGATATTCTTTCCCTATTAGCTTCAATTCCAATAATGCACTTATCATTGAAATTAATGCTAGCATCAGCTAAAAGCCTAATTGATTGCAGTACATTATATATCATCACTGGCTTGAAGACATTTAATTCAAAATGACCATTGCTACCTGAAATTGTAACAGTTGTATGATTTCCCATTACTTGTGCGCATACCATGGTAACTGCCTCGCATTGAGTGGGGTTTACCTTTCCTGGCATAATTGAAGATCCAGGTTCATTAGTTGGTAATATAATCTCCCCAATACCACACCTTGGTCCTGATGCTAAAAGCCTTATGTCGTTAGCAATCTTCATAATACTCACTGCAACCGTATTGAGTGCACCACTCAGTTCAACCAGAGCATCATTTGCTGCTAATGCTTCAAACTTATTTTGTGCTGTTATAAAAGGTAAACTTGTTATGTTTGCTACTTCTGTTGCAAAGTCTGAAGCGAAGTTTTTCTTAGTATTTAAACCTGTACCAACTGCTGTTCCTCCTTGTGCAAGTTCATAGATGTTGGTTAAAGCAACCTTTACTCTTCCAATGCCTTTTTGAACTTGAACTGCATAGCCAGAAAATTCTTGTCCTAATGTAAGTGGCGTTGCATCCTGAAGGTGAGTACGTCCGATTTTAATAATATTTGCAAATTCCTCTGATTTTAAATGTAGTGTTTCATATAATTTTTGCATGTTAGGAATAAGTAAATTATTTATCTTAATAGCTGTTGCTATGTGCATTGCTGTTGGAAAGGTATCATTTGAAGACTGCCCATAGTTAACATGATCATTTGGATGTACTGGAGATTTACTTCCAATCTCTCCTCCAATTATCTCTATTGCTCGATTAGAAATTACTTCATTAATATTCATATTTGTTTGAGTACCAGAACCAGTCTGCCAAATCACAAGTGGAAACTCGTCATCGAACTTTCCATTAATTATTTCTTCTGATGCTTGACATATTGCATTACCTATATCTGCTTCGATAGTTTTGTGCTTCATATTAACACGTGCTGCAGCAAGTTTTACTATAGCTAAGGCTTTAATTAACGGTTTTGGCATTTTTTCTGAACCAATTTTAAAATTCTCTAAGGAGCGCTGAGTTTGTGCTCCCCAGTAGCGACTACTTGGCACAGTCACTTCTCCTAAACTATCGAACTCTGTTCTAATATTGCTCATACTTTTCTCCAATCACTATTACATTTTTTGTCCTCATGGCATAGCATACAATTAAAAGTTGGCTCAGCCCTCAAATGCAACAAGCTGACAACTTTTTGTTGATAAAGCTATGACTGAAGTTTATCATTTATTTTAAGAGTAGTTAAATTATCTCCATCCATATTCATCTGCTATCATTATAGACTCAGCAAGGTACTTATCAAGCTCTTGAAGAGGTAAATTATTTTGTTTATAATGTCCCCAAGCTTCTAGTATTTGTGGTATCTCAATACTATTTATTATAGGGTACTCATAGTTCATTTCTGTGTATAAGCGCTGTGCTTTTTTGCTTACCAGAAATTCTAATAATTTAATAGCATTATCTTTGTTTTTTGCATTTTTTATTACCGCACCACCACTAATATTAACCATTGCTCCTTTATCATTTTGGTTGGGAAAAAAAACTTTTAATTTTTCAGCTGCCTTTTTATCTCGCACCTTATCAGATGCCAATATTCTAGCAAAATAGTAGCTATTGACTATGGCAACTGCACCTTCACCTACTGCAGCCGCGTAAATTTGATCTGTATCGCCACCACTTGGCTTTCTTGCCATATTGCTGACTAACCCTTTAATCCATTTTTTTGTATATTCTAAACCATTAGTTGCAATCATAAATGCGATTAACGATTGATTATATGGACTACTAGAAGAACGTGTTAGTATTTTTCCTTTCCATTTTTGATCTGCTAAATCCTCATAAGTACTGAGTTCTTTTGCGTCAATTAACTCTTTGTTATAAACTAGAATCCTCGTTCTTTTTGTTAAACCAAACCAATAACCTTCATCATCTCTAAATCTCTCTGGTATTACATCTGTCAATATTTTTGAATCTACTGCGGATAGTAGCCCTTTTCTTTTTGCTGAAATTAAATTAGTTACATCAGTAGTTAAAAATAAGTCACCATGAGTATGGTCACCTTCATTTTCCATTCTTGTAAGCAATTGAGCGTAATCATCATTGATATAGTTAACTTTTATGCCTGTTTCTTTTGTGAATTCATTAAATAATGAACGCATTAGTTCTTCTTTTCGTGAAGAATATACATTAACTATTTTTTCATCATTTAACTTTTGATTTTGAAAATGTATAAAAGCCAATACAGCTAAGAAAATTGAAGCAACTATAAAAAACTTTTTCATATTCTTTTACATAAGCAAACGCAAATTTATTGATAAAGACTAAGGTAATGAATGTCAAGCTGTAGTCAAAATTTATAATTTAAAAGCAAATTTTAAAAGAACTAAGTATAGGTTTAAAAAATATTGCAAGTATTAAAAGATTTCGTACTATATTTAAGGTAATATTAGTAAGTTACTTTAAATAACTACTGTTTATATTAAGCAAAATTTTGCTGATAGTGGTAAAGTTGTGAGGATATATGGCTGAATTAAATGCAATAAATGAGAATATGAAAGATAAAATTGAAAAAGATATTGAAGTTACTACTTCTGCAGTACTAGATGTGGGCATAGAGGATAGAGTAAAAAAAATTATATCAAATCAGTTTAAAAAGGATATAAATCAGCTTGATTCTTCTGCAACATTTAGTGATCTAGGAGCAGATAGTCTAGATACAGTTGAAGTAATTATGGCAGTTGAAGATGAGTTTAATATTAATATATCAGATGATGAGGCACAAAAGATGCAGAATTTAGGTGATATAGTAAAATATATACAGAATAAAATAGAAAATAATTAATATTCTATGAGCAAGCGAGTAGTAATTACTGGTCTTGGCCTGATAACCCCTCTGGCAGCAAATGTTAAAGATACATGGGCACGATTAATTAATGGAGAATCTGGCATTAAGGTTATAGATAGGTTTGATATATCTGATCTTGATTGTAAAATTGGCGGTCAAGTTCCCTTAAAGTCTGAAAATAGCGAATATGGTCTTGAACTTACAGATTATGTAGATGACAGGGACATAAGAAAAATGGACAGCTTCATCCATTATGGTCTTGCTGCAGCAAAACAAGCAATTGAGGATTCTGGACTTGTTCATGATTCTAAGCTAGATGGTATTGATTCTGATCGTGTTGGGATTGTTATAGGTTCTGGTATTGGTGGCCTGCCATTCATAGAAAAAACAGCTATACTTTTAAATGAAAAAGGTCCAAGGCGAATTAGTCCTTTTTTTATCCCTGCAAGTTTGATCAATTTAATTTCTGGTCATATCTCAATTAAATATGGCATTACAGGTCCAAATGAATCAGTAGTTACTGCATGTGCAACAGGAGCACACGCAATTGTGAATTCTGCACGGATGATAAAATTGGGGGAAGCGGACGTTGTAGTTGCTGGTAGCTCAGAAGCGACTTTATGTAGGTTAGGAATTGCAGGGTTTTCAATAATTAAGGCGTTATCAAAACATGATAATCCTGAAACTGCTTCAAGACCGTGGGATAAAAATCGTGATGGATTTGTTATGGGTGAAGGAGCGGGTATAGTAATACTTGAGGAATATGAGCATGCAAAAAAACGTGGTGCTAAAATATATGCAGAGCTCTTAGGTTATGGTCTTTCAGGAGATGCGCATCATATCACTACTCCAGATCCAGAAGGTGCTGGTGGAGCAAAAGCTATGGATTTAGCTCTAAAAAATGCATGTGTTAAACTAAATGATATAGGGTATATCAATGCTCATGGGACTTCAACGCAGCTTGGAGATCAAGCAGAAGTTAACGCTATAAAAAAAGTATTTGGTGATCATGCTTATAAGTTACAAATCTCTTCAACAAAATCATCTATAGGACATCTACTTGGAGCAGCAGGTAGTGTTGAAGCAATATTTTGTATCCTTGCATTAAATAATAGCATAATTCCACCAACTTTAAATTTACATAATCCATCTGAAGATTGCGATTTGAACTTTGTTCCTTTGAAAGCACAAGAACACAAAGTTAGATTTGCCTTATCAAACTCATTTGGATTTGGTGGTACTAATGCATCTTTAATTTTTGGTAAAATATAAGAACCTGTCTTGAAATTGATTATACAGCTATTCTAACAAAAGATAGATGCCATGAATGTGAACGAAAGATAAGAATGCTATAGCCAATTTATCGTTACGAAAGTGCTTGAGTTTATTGAATCAATTAATCTTTGTATGGCTCTTTATCATATTCTATAGGTGTTTTTCTATTGGAACGCTGTGGAATAGCAAAAATATAAAGCCACCTCAATTATATAGTTTTCATCATATTTCTTTTTTTAATTTTGACAGGGCCTAGATTTTTGTTAGTTATAAAAACAAGCGTACTAATATTATAATCTATTATTGTATATGCGTAGTAAAGATGTTAAAATTAGTTAAAGAGTGCTCATCGAGGTAAATCATATGGAAACGTATAATTTTAATGTTAATTAATACAACTACAAAGTTGAAGGAAATTTGTGAAAAATTGGAAGCAAAACAGCCTCAGTTCATTGCAGTTGATACAGAATTTATAACAAGTAGTAAGCTTTATTATCCTACGCTATGTTTAATTCAAATTGCCTGCAAAGATATAAGATTTATTGTTGATACATTGGCAAGTGATATTGACCTATCGCCTCTTAAGCAGGTATTACTAGACACAAAGATTATAAAAGTGTTTCATGGCTGCAAGCATGATATAGAAGCATTGTTTACAGTCCTTTCAAAAGTAATAAGTCCTGTTTTTGACACTCAAATTGCCGCAATGTTTTGTTATTACTATGAAAATTTAGTCGGCTATTCCAAGCTAGTTAAACAAATAAAAGGAATAGAACTTGATAAGACAAAGTTAAAAAATTCTAATTGGTTGAAACGTCCTCTTTCAAAAGAGCAAATAGAATATGCTTTAAATGATGTAATACACCTATATGATTTGTATCAAATACTGCATGATAAATTGGTAAAAGACAACAAGATTTTGTGGTTTTTAGAAGAGATGGAAAAAATCAGTAACACTAATATATATGCTCATAATTCAAAAGGAATTTTGAAGAGAATACAAACCAATCGAGAATTGAAAGTAGAGCTTATAAGCATGATAAAATCAATTAGTGAGTGGCAAGAAATATTAGCGAAGCGTTATAATATAAATCGTAATCATATAATAAATAGTTCAAAAATAGTTTCTATGGCGGAAGAATGTCTTGCACATAGCAACGTAATCAAAGATTGCATAAAAAAATATACGAAAAAAAGTGTAACAGAAGAAGATCTTTTAGAGTTTATAAAAATATTAGATAAAAATAAAAAAGTAGAATGCAAGCTAGACGAAAATTTGCTTAATTATAATAAATTTACTTTGGATATTCTTTTAATGTTATTATATAATAAGTGCCAGGTAAATAATATATCACAAAAACTTGTT
Source organism: Anaplasmataceae bacterium (assembly GCA_031546805.1). Lineage (GTDB taxonomy): Bacteria > Pseudomonadota > Alphaproteobacteria > Rickettsiales > Anaplasmataceae > Mesenet. The sequence goes on along the minus strand of JAVBJW010000039.1, from coordinate 4,815 downwards.
GCTTCGAAAAACGAGGTAATAAAATCGATATGTAGACAAAATAGTAGTTTATCTAAAGGTTGGAGATATGAATTTTTTGGCAAGTGTATAAATGATTTTATAGATGGTAATTCTGAAATTATAGTCTCAGCAAATAAAATAGATTGCAAAGCAACTAATGAATAGTTTTTAATAGAGTTTATTATGTCTTCAGCATGCAAATAATATTTTTTAGTATTTTAAAAATATGAATTTAGTATTGATATCACAACTCAATTATATTACTGAAGATATCGAATATAATCTTAAAAAAATTTTAAGTGTATGCCAGCAAGCTGTAAATAACTCTGCAGAGTTATTGATCTTTTCTAATTTTGCAATATCTGGTTACTTGAAAAAATGTCCGACCCCTGTAAATGGACTTTTTATAAAATGTAATGAGGCATTAGAAACACTGGCACAGCGCATTAAAATACCTACAATTATCGGGAGTGTTACTGAAAAGAATGGTAAATTATTTAATTCTACGTTCTTATTACAAGATGGCAGAGTTTTATTGTTAGCAGAGTCTGACTTAGAAAGTAATAAGGTACATAACTTTATTTTTAACAAGAAGAAAATTAAACTTTGTATTTTAAATACTGACTTAAAAGTAGAAGAGAAGAATAATGGCGAATTTGATATTTTATTATTTACAGATAGTAGACCATATATAAAAAAGAGAAGACATTTTACTGAAGATTTAAATCAATACTACAATATCCTTGATAATAAGATTGTTATATATGTCAACCAAGTAGGTGGAAACGGTGAACATGTATTTAGTGGCAGCTCTTTTATTATGCGTGGTAAGAATGTTGTTTTACTACACAATTGGCAAGAAGAAAGCAAGTTAATCGATATAATTAAAATAAATCGACACTATAATCTTACTTGCGATAATATAGCTGATGTTTATCAAGCGTTAATGCTTGGGCTGCGTGATTATGTTATAAAAAGTAACTTTGGCGAAGTTATACTTGGATTATCAGGGGGTATAGACTCTGCTTTAGTTGCAACAATTGCCTGTGATGCACTAGGTAGTGTGAAAGTACGTTCATTTATGCTACAGTCCGAATACACTTCAAAAGAGAGCATTCAAGATGCAGAAGAGTTTGCAAATGGGATTGGTATATCACATACCATTCTTTCCATTAGTGCTATTTTCAACTTATTGCAGGAAAATCTAAGAGATATTTTTACTGGTTATAACTCTGATGTTACTGAAGAGAATATGCAAGCTAGAATCAGAGGTATGATTTTCATGGCAATTAGTAATAAATTTGGCAGTATGCTGCTTGCAACTGGTAATAAATCAGAAATGTCTGTAGGTTATGCTACAATTTACGGTGATATGTGTGGTGGCTTTGCCCCAATTAAAGATATATATAAAACTGAAGTTTACGAGTTAGTCAAGTGGCGTAATAATAATATTCCTCAGAATAGTTTATGTAATAGAACTGACATTATCCATCAAAACATAATTAATAAATCTCCATCTGCAGAACTACGTCATAATCAGATAGATCAAGATACATTGCCAGATTATAATGTTCTAGATTCGATATTGAGAATGCTACTGGAAAAAAATAAAACTGCTGAATGGATTATAGAGAGAGGTTATGACACGGAAGTAGTTAATTATATTATAAAATTAATAAAACAATCAGAATATAAAAGACTGCAGTCGCCACTTGGACTCAATCTCAGTATTGTTTAAGTTTTAAGATATCGCTCCCTTTAATTTCTATCTTTTAAAATTTTAGATTGATACAAGTTAAACGCAACATTAGAAATCACTTCTTACTTTCAACTTATTTTTAATTCTTATGTGATAAACATTTTATTTTTATGGTACGTAAGTGATATCTAAAAATCTTGAACTTAGCTTGTACAAAGCATTAACTATTGCTTTTAATTTTAATCATGAATTCGCTAAACTCGAGCATTTGTTACTTGCTCTCACAGAAGATATAGATGCCAAACGGATCTTATATAGGTGCAATGTTGAAATTAATGAATTAAAAAGTGGTATTATAGATTTTCTACAACATGAAAGCAAAATTACAGTTGAATGTGATTTAACTAAAGTTAAACCTGATTTTACATTTCAGCGTGTAATACATAGAGCTATTATACATGCTCACGGTTTAGGAAAAAAAGAAGTTAGTGGTGCAAATGTACTTGCTGAAGTGCTCTCTGAATATAACTCATCTAAAATAAACTTTTTACATGAGTGTGATTTAAACATTGCTGACATTATTAATTCTGTATCTAATATAGCGTATTCTAACGAAGAACCTAGGATAAATTATGATTTAAATCTTAGCCAAGAATTAGATGAACAATCTACTATTTCTAAAAATGAAGTGCTAAAGGACGATGAAAGCCTACAAACATATTGTGTTAATTTAAATAATCAGGCAAGAAATCAAAAAATAGATAATATAATAGGACGTACATATGAACTTAATAGAACCATAGAAATTTTGCTAAGACGTAGAAAAAATAATCCTCTATATGTCGGTGATCCAGGTGTTGGAAAAACTGCTATTATTGAAGGTTTAGTTTTGAAGATAGTGAAAGGTGAAGTTCCAGATCCTCTGAAGTTCAGTGTAATATATTCTTTGGATATAGGATGTTTACTTGCAGGCACACGCTATCGTGGAGATTTTGAAGAGCGTATTAAGTCTGTGATAAAAGCAATTGAAGCAAGACCAAATGCTATCCTTTTTATTGACGAAATACATACATTAGTTGGCGCTGGTTCAACAAGTGGTGGATTCCTTGATGCTAGCAATTTGCTTAAACCAGCATTAGCACGTGGTACCCTACGTTGCGTGGGAGCAACTACATATAAAGAATACAATAATAGCTTTGAAAAAGATCGAGCACTTGCCAGAAGATTTCAAAAAATAGATGTCAAAGAATCTCTTGTTACAGAAACAATAAAGATATTACAAGGCATTAAGCCTTATTATGAAGCCTACCATAATGTACATTATACTAACCAAGCAATAAAGTTAGCTGCTGAGTTATCAAATAGGTATATTTCTGATAAAATGTTACCGGATAAAGCAGTAGATGTGATTGATGAAGCAGGTGCATATTGTAAATTACTAGGCATGCAACGCAGAACAATAACTGCAAGAGATATTGAAAATACTGTGACAAAAATTTCTGGCATACCATGCAATCAATCAACATTTGACGATCAAAGAAAAATAGGATATTTAGAAAAAAAATTAAAAAGTTTTGTCTTTGGGCAAGATGAGGCTATTAATTGTCTTATTAACTCTATTAAAATAGCAAAATCAGGGCTTAGAGACCATAATAAACCGCTTGCAAGTTATCTATTTGCTGGACCAACAGGAGTTGGTAAAACAGAGCTTGCTAAACAATTGGCAGAAAATATAGGCATGAAGCTTATACGTTTTGATATGTCTGAATACATGGAGCCTCATGCTGTTTCAAGAATTATAGGTTCTCCACCTGGATATGTAGGATATGATCATGGAGGATTGCTCACTGATGCTATTGCTAAGAATCAACATAGTGTTTTGCTTCTTGATGAAATAGAAAAAGCACATCACAATATTTACAATATATTGTTGCAAATGATGGATTACGGTTGTGTTACCGATACTTACGGTCGTAAAATTAATTTCTGTAACGTGATTATAATTATGACAACAAATGCTGGAACATTTGAATTAAGCAAAAGTTCTATTGGTTTTGATAGAGATAGAGATTTTAATATTAATTCTAGTAAAAAGGCTATGGAAAAGGTATTTTCTCCTGAATTTCGTAATCGCTTAGATGCAATTATTTCATTTTCTCGCTTAAAACCAGAAGTTATTATTTGTATAATAGACAAATTTATTTCACAATTCAAAATGCAGCTTGTAAAAAAAGGAATTAAGTGTGAAGTTGATGATGAAGTAAAACATTATCTAGTAAAAATTGGTTATAATGAAGAATTAGGAGCACGTCCTATAGAGAGAGTGATTGAAAGAGAAATAAAGCAGCAGATTGCTGAAGAAATATTATGTAGCAGATTATCTAAAGGAAAAAAGTTAAAAATTCATATGAATGAAGAATGTAATGCTATTATGTTTGACATAACAAATTAATATACTTCTCTTGAAACTTTATTTTCGTAGATAGCTCAAATTCTCATCCAGGGTTTTCATTACCCAGAAGCAAGTTTTGAAAGAAGCCTACTATTCATACGCTACAATAGTTTTATCTATAGTAGCTTATGAGTTAATGCAGGTTATTAAAGCATATAATCAGGAGCATAAATAGAGATATCAGTATTTTAAGATGGCTCTCAAATATTTTCTTGCCGGAGAACGTTCAACAAACAATAGGCGTGAAGTTAAGGAAAAGTGTAAGTAAAGTCGATAGAATGGAGGAAAATAATATGCTGTTGGATATAGTAATGAGAAAACTTACAATAGATAAAATAGCATACTTATCAAAAAACCTTAATGAATTCTTTAATGAAAAATCAGATGAAATATCAATCGCTGTGGGCTTTATAAAAAGAAAGAGAAAACTTAATGGTTCATCATTCATAAAAGCTATGGTTTTTGGTAACATAGGAGTTGATTATTGCAGCATAGAAACAATGTGCCAATTGCTAGCCCATGTGGACAAAAATTTCATATAAGGCAAATAAGAGCTGCTAAGAAGTTCAAAAAGCCCATTCTTGTCAAATCTGGAGAGAATACGTCTAAAATTCTTGATTTTATCGAAAAAGCAATTAATGTACTGCCAGAGCCAGCAAAGGGA
>JAVBJW010000058.1:0-31849 GCA_031546805.1 Anaplasmataceae bacterium | reverse complement strand
CTACCCTATACAAACTTTATTGATATATTGCTTTTCAGAAAAACATTAGTAACATAAAAAAAGATTCTAATATTAGTTTTTCAATTTTTCTGTCAGTTAATTCTCATTTGTCAGATTAAGTTTTGGTTAGTACAGATTATTGCTACAAGAGTATGATCTGGATGCTTTTTAACTTATCTGCTTTTACATAACTAAGCTCTTTTTCTCCTAATCATTGATTCGCTGCAGATCCTATGTTTAAATTTTCTTATCTGTTAATTACCTAAAAACTTATTTTTCATAACTTATTGCTACTCTCCTCCTGCTAAATTTAGTATACCTTTTAGTATTTTATCCATTTCTTCTCTTTTACAGGGGGATTAAATTTGGCAAAAAGCCTAAATGTTATACAATTTATCCATAGCCTTATAGTAGTGAAGTAAACTTTTATTAGTGACAATCACAGTATTTGCAATTTTATCATGCCATGTTTGACCTCGTTTATCAAAATTTGCCCATATAAAACCAAGAAATAATGGGATGGCTGACAGTATAGAAGTAAAAAATCTTTTAACTGCCTGTTTAAACGTGATCTTTTTCAGTGTTGTTGCATCTACAACCCTAAAACCAAATAACAACTTAGCAGGGGTTGCAGCAAACTTTACCCACATCGATATTATGAATATAAAAAGTGCAATAAACTGGACTACCTGATTTGCTAAGATCAATTTGATCTGTCTATTTTTAATTATTTCTTCTTCTTTGGCAAGTGGCATTTGCATTGAGTATTTTTCCATTACCTTAAATAACTCTCTATTACTGCCATCGATAAATATGTAGTTGAAGCTAAAGCTTGTTACATACAACAGAAAAATTAGTGTTAATAAATCAAGAAACACAGTTGTATAGCGCATAAACCCAGCAACATAGCATATTCCTCTCTCGTCCATTTTTACTTTTGGCATAAATAAAAAGAACTGTTTGAAAAAGAACTTGAGCATGTCTATAATAAAACCCTATATTTTGTTTATATATATTAGTTTATCTTTTTGCAAAATACAATTAAAATACAAATAAAAAACTTACCCTTATATGCTAAAATTGGCTGTTATAATTGGGAAAAAGTTATTACTCAAAAGTTGTTAATTACTACTGATGTGTTAGTCAGTATGGACACATCTAGCATAGTTGATTATTATGAATTGAGTAAAGATATCAAATATTTTGTTATAAATTGTAGATGTAATTTGCTTGAAGAATTAGCAAAAAAACTGCTAGATTATATTATGCAAAATAATAAAATATTGCACTGCTATTTACAAATTTCAAAACCATCTGCATTAGATGGAATTGGAAAAGTTTCAGTAGCGATAGAGGGGAAACAGGATAATTTAAAAATATTTAAAAATTGATCTGTTTTCCAATACAATTAAACGATTTATTCCATCAGACTAAAATCTTATTCATTAAACTTCTTACATAACTGATGAGATCAACCAGAAATTGTAAATTCCTGCAATTAAATTGAATCTCAGGCCAAAATGCTTCCTCCGATTTCGATAGCGATAATTTTAAATCTTTTTAATAAATCAATCACATTTTCTACTACCATTCTTTGGCTCATAAGCTCTTTTCTCCCTGATAACGCAAAATCAGAATGTCTTATCAACGTATTTTCAATCCATCTTACGATTTTATAAGCCATACATAATTATATGGAAATAAGTTCTCTCATATATTCCAATGCCATAAGTAGTCTATCTTCTATGCAGAGTTTGCTTTTTTTTCGCTTATATCCAAAATTTCCACCATCCTACTGAAAGTTGCCTTCTTTACCCATGTCAATCTTCGAATTCATCAAGCTTTTCTATTTGTTCTAATTTCTACCAATATCACTTCCCTTATACCACAACCTTTTCTTTGTTATGTAAAAGGTCTATTTTATATAGCATACTTTAACAAATTAATCACCTCAAAGGTGGAAGCTAGAGCAGTTTTGGATAGTCTAAAATTTGGAAAATCTTACCTGATGCATAAATTTAGCTATTGACCATGCCTTTCAGTAGTTCTGTTATTAGTTGGATTTACTCTAACATCAATACCACACTTTTCAACTATCTCAATTAATGTACCTACCTCGTTAAAATTATCATTTTCAAAAGCTCTCCCAACAGCTTTCTGAAAATACTTTATTTACTGCTTCATGACCTGCCTCTTTTCTGGGATTACTAATACTAAATAGATAGATTATAATTAAAATGGGAAATTGAGATGAAATGTAAATATTGTGGAGGCAAGAAATATTGTAAAAATAGTTATATAGAATGGTTTCAGCGTTATAACTGTAAAGACAGTAAGAGCATTGGACCTTAAGAAAGGATATATGCGATTTCAGGCATTGAAATTATACCTTGAAGGGCTTGGGACGCATTTTAAATGTTAGTAATGTGACGATTTTAAAATGGACAAGGTCAATGGGCGAAAAGCTTATTCAAGAATGTGGAAAAATACTGATATTAAGGCTGTTCTGCAAATTTAGATAGTTGGGCATTACATCTAAAAAAACAGTATAGAGTTTGGTTGCTATATGCGCGAAAACAGTTGCCATTTTTTGTGGTAACCGAACAAAAAGATCAGCTAAACTTATCTGGAAGTTGATAAAAAACCTGCATCCTAATTACTGATTTCTTATCGAGCCTAAAAAGGAACATGTCATTGGAATACTCAGATGATTGAGAGTATAAATGCTACACTTCGTCACTACATATGCAGATTTCAACGCAAAACAAAATGTTATTCTAAGTCTAAACATATGATTGCACTTACTCTTTGCTTTTTTAAAATCTATTTTTAATTAGCAGTCCCTTTTCTTTTAATCCACATTATGTCTACCATTATGGCTTACTGTTTAAAGCCTAAAAAACCCTCTTTTTCATACCACTTTCAGTTTTTTCCAATACTTAGTTGGGGTTAGTAGAATTGCAAAAGAGGAATATTATAACCTTATAAACCTATACAAGCTTAACTAAGCTATACCAATCAAAAATAATGTGCCCTATAACAGTTTCTATAAAACTACCATTCATAGCGTAATCTATAACTTCAGGTGTGATATCTTTCTCTTTGACTAGAGAAAACGACTCAATTATAGCATAGCCTGGCAGCATATTTAATGCATTAATAAATAGAAAAACGTTTCTATCGCTTACTGAGCTGAAGTGCAAATTAATTCTACTCTTTATCACTTTGACATACATATTATTATATGGAATTTTAGCTTCTTGAGGTATAGAAATAAATATTTCTGGCCTTAATATTGCATATTCTTTATATAATTCATTAAGCATAATACTAAGGTTAGTAATATATTTATTGTTATGTATATTTGTAGAAGAGATTTTTTTCCATAAATCTAGGTTCGTAACTAGTATCGCTTCTTTTTTTTGAACATCTGCTATTTGTAGATTAATAACCTTATTTTTTATCTCTATATTTTTATTTAGATATTCTAACTCCTTATTATAAGTAAAACTTAAAAACAGTGTTGTTGTTAAAATTATAAAAAAAAATAAATAGAAAAATAATTTAATTATTATTTTTTTTTTGAGGAAGTTCATTCTTTTGCTATTTTATTTATATTAACATCTATCATTACATCTTTTTCTCCCATTCCTACTACAGATGGAAGTTCAGAAAAACCTATTTTATGATTATAAAACACAGTATTTAAATTTTGTTTTAAGTCTTCATATTTATGAAAAACATCACTATCTGATTGCAAGTGATATTTTAATTTCATGTCCATTATATTCACTTCATTATCTATTTTCCAATAAAAGGATTTTAGTTCTAAATTATCAATTTTTATTTTATTAATATACTTAATTTGTGACAGTGGAGAATAGTTGAAGTTGGACAATATGTTATGTATGTCAACCATTTCGGAAATTTCATACATTTCTTGTATGTTATAATTGTTGTTTAAATCTTGTAATTGAATCTTTAGCATTTCTTCATTTTGCAATAGACTATTTTTTCTTTGGTAATTTGAATACAAATCAAAAGCGAAAAGAGCATTAATTATAAACAGTAGTAATAGTGTTGACGACAAAAAATGTGGAAAGTATAAGTTAAACAACGTAAGTCTTAAAAACTCTTTGGTCTGTTTTGTATGTAGAACAATTGTAGGTTTGTTTTCTATAATAGAATATAACAGGACAGTATCGCAAAATTTGTCATTTGGGTTTGCTGTATACGTTAATTTTAAAGCCTTAGATAGCTCATAAGGAGTAAGAATATTAACATTGTCTTCAGAAAATTTAATTGTTGTTAGGCCAAATTTAATATCTTGTGGTACTACTATATACAAGTTTAACAAGTCATTTTTATTGAAATCAAATCTTCCTAAATACTGAATAGTGTTTTGAATTTCTTGATATATGCTGCCAGCAATTACATTTTGCAAAGTATCATTGGTAAATGATATAAGGCGTGTAAATACCATCTTATTGTTTTTTGTTACCAATTGCCTAAATCCTCCTGTTCTAGTACATACAACTACAATGTTCCAGCTATTATTTGTCCTAGTTTCCTCTGATTTATTATTTGATGAAATTGCATTCAATATGCTAACCATCTCAATTGGAAGCATTAACATTCCTTTAAAATTACCACCAGAGCTAATAATTAATTCAAGCCAACTATTTATAGAATCATTTAGTTCAATACTTACAAACATATATTGCCAGCTTTCTTCTGATTTATTAGGCTGTGAAAGCAGAAAGGCAGCTTTCAAGTTATTATTAGGAATATGTTTTAATTTTGTCCTAACAATAGAATAAATATTGAGTCTACCTACATCTGGAATGTTTTGTAGAGTATAATCCTGATCTATATGATTTAATACTAAATATATATGTGTTCTCTTATCAGATGCAATATAGGACTTAAGGTTAGTAAATTCTTTTACATCTTGTATGAAGCATCTGTCTACCAATACGTTGTTTTTTATATGTAATAATACAGCTCCATCTTCTCCAAGCAGGATAATGATTTTATTCTTATATTTAAAATTTTTAAAGAACATGCTGAGTTTATATTGATAAGTCATACTACAAATATAAAACACATGCTTTACTAACAAAAAGCTAAAACGATTGATAATCTCTGCTTGGATAATCTCTTTGATTTCCCCTATTTCTCCCACAAGTATCTATATTTCATACTAAATAATATGTACATTCATACACCAAATGGCTACCTTTTCTATATTACTCCACATTCTCCTACTCTCTCTACATATACATTCAAAGAATTGAGTTCAAGTCTATGGTTTTTCTCCTAAATTTGGGGTAATAAACTTTTTACTGCTGTTAATAATTTAACCTAATTTTACAATCATAAAATTATTTTAAGCAATTCCAAGGTATGTTCTAAATGTATTAAAATACTTGCAATATCTCACTAAATAACCAATTATATTGCTGTTTAAATTAAAATTTAAGTAATTTGTCCGTTGTAGTTGTGATTAGTGATTTTAGTAAGTTGCTGACTTGCGAAATGGATAGGATATTGCCTAAAATTAATGATTCTAACAAGTTATATTCAGCTATGCGTTATAGTGTTTTTGCCCCTGCTAAACACTTACGGCCTTTTCTTGCTGCTGCCTCTTCTTGGATTTTTGGCGTTAATACAGATAAGCTGATGCAAGTTGCTGCTGCGATTGAGTTTGTGCATGTTTACTCCTTAATACATGACGACCTACCTAGCATGGATAATAGTGACTTTCGTAGGGGTCAGCTCAGCTGTCATAAAAAATTTGATGAAGCAACTGCAATACTTGCAGGGGATGCGTTGCTTACCCTAGCATTTGAGGTATTGTCTACTGCTATAGAAAGCAGTGATAAATGTTGTAGAATCATTAAGACTTTATCTGAAGCCATTGGATATAATGGCATGATAGGTGGACAAATTTTGGATATAGATAGTAATAATGATGAGATATATAAGATACATTTAATGAAAACTGCTGAGCTTTTCTCTGCTGCATGTAAGATTGGAGCAATAATAGGTGATGCATCAAGTGATGAATATCAAGCATTGTCGAGCTATGGAACTAAAATTGGCCTTGCATTTCAAGTAAAGGATGATCTTGCTGATTATTTACAAAACAATGAAGTGAATAATATTGTACATTTGCTTGGTCTAGACAATGCAAAAGAATATATGAGTAAATTGCTTGCTGCTGCTGCTGACCATCTTAATATATTTTCAGGAAAAGCTGGTTATTTATATGATTTAACAAAATTAATAGGCAATCTACAGTGAAACGGTTTATAGGTAAATTATTAGTAATATTAGTCATGCTTACTTTGCTTGCTGCTGCTCTTAACTTATCTGTTTCATATTTTGCAAGCAGGAAGAAAGAAGATAAAATAGATCAAAAAACTGAAAAAGCGTATGAACTTACTAATGTTAGTGGTGGGATTATACAAACGATAGCTTATTCTTTACTCAAACCTATGCTAGAAGCTAGAATTGACTACTATATTGAAAAGCACGGACTGCTCGATTATTTACAAAAAGCAAAAAAGCAAAAGGAATTTAAGAATCTAGTGAATTTTTATGACATAAGTAATGGTACAGGTAAAAAAGCTTTGTGTGGTAGTGAAGTTCTACTTCAGATATATAAAATTCCAGATTATAATAATGTCAGTAAAGAACAATATATGCAGAAGCTTATGAATTTTAACGTCGACTCTATTACTAAATTTAAACTAGGAGCTAGTAAAGAATTAGACTGGGGAATAATTGGTATGAGAGAAGATGGAGAGCGTGTTATTTTAATAAATCGTCCAATGAATAATGATGAAAATGAAGCAGAAAAAAACATCAACAATAATGAGTCTTATTATGTAAAGCTTCTTTCTGTAGAAACTGAATCTCCTGCTTCAGTGGATAATTTAATGATTTTTGACGATGCAGGCCATGGAAATAGTATTCCAGTTATGTGTGGTGATGAGGTTGAAGTTAATTATACTGTGCGTAAATACAATGGTGAGCCAGTTATCAGTGATCAGTCTGTACATTTTAAAGTTGGAGATGGTAAGGTACCACTGGCTATTGAGCTTGGGGTTCTAAAAATGCAAAGGGATGGAAAGCGAACGATAATCTCTCCTCCAGATCTTCTTACAACTACTGATGATATGATTATTGGCAATATTCAGTATGACACACAAAGTGTAGCAATAATTAATCTTGAAATTGTACAAGAAGTCCATTCTACATTGAAGTAAATTTAACATTATCAAAGGATATAATATGTTTTTACCTATTAAGTTATTATTAGGGGAGATACTGTACAAAGTAGTCAAAAATAATTTTTTGAATTGCGATCTATGTATTAATCCCGTGCAGCTACTACTTATCTTTAAAGCAAAACCTAATATTCAGGATGACAATGGCAATACACCTCTACATCATGCTGTACTGAGTAATAACATCAAAACAGTGCAATTATTGCTTGAATATAGAGCAGATCCTAACATTCAAAACTACTCTGAAAATACACCTCTACATTATGCTACGTCTAATAATAATACTGAAATAGTAGTATTACTTTATAAATATAAGGCAGATTTTCGCGTTAAAAACAGCGAACAAGTTACGCCTGCACGTATTGTCATACTAAGTTGCAACTCAGAAACAGTAAAATCATTACTCAAATCTTTGTGATAAGTTGACTAGGGATTTGATTAACAACAACTTCGGATTGGAAAATCCTAAAAGCAGCAGAAAAATATTGATAAACTCAAAGATATTTTCACAGAAAAGAGATGATATAACAAAATTTTACTGTTACATTGATGAATTGTGAAAAGCAGCTGATCAAAGCTCCCAAAACAAGTTACTTTTGGTTTTGATTGCCGGAATTTACAATTGTGAGTTGATCTAATGGGTTATGCAGGAAGTCTTTTGAGATAAATCGTGAAAAAATGTTGTTGGATTCTTCAATTTACTCCTCTTACCTCCATACAATGCTTTGCTGAGTCAATAGGGATAGAAGACTATCAAAAGAGTATGATTTGCTTATAACATCCACTGAGAATTTCATATATCTGGCTATGAGTAAGGTTATGTTAAAATGCTTGAATTTACTGGTTTCCTGATAAGCTATACCACTTTGTAGTTGGTTTATTAAATCAAAAAGTTATCTTGCTTTTAAAGCATAAATATGTTAGAGATTTATAAAAATTAGTTTGTTTTTTATTAGCAAGTAAAGTGAAAATTATAAACCTTTTATTGTTTGTAATCCTATTACCATTTGTTTTAGTAGCAAATGAAGAAGTGGAAAGTTTAAGCAGTAGTACGTTAGAAAATAAGGAGCAAGTAGGTAGGCAAAGTCAGGCTTTTCAATTTAATACAATCAAGAAGTCACATGTTATAACAAAATTATCTCAAGGGACGATTGCCCCAATTGTATTAGAAAGTGATCTGATTGTATTAGACGCAAAAGGTAGCCTGTATTCCATCGATAATGAAAATCTAAACAATTTAAAATGGAAGTTGGATTTATCAAAAGAGTATATTAATAGAGCAGGTCTTTCATACAAGAATGGTTACATTTTTTGCACAATAGAAAACGCAATATACAAAATAGAAGCTAAAAAAGGGGAAATAGTATGGGAAAAGGAATTGGGAGCGCCAATCAAAGGGGATATAGTTGTATTAAATGATAAACTGATAGCTTTAACTATAGATAATTATTTATATGCATTGAATATAAATGATAGTGCCATAATGTGGACTTATCAAGGTAGCCAAGTAGAACTGACAAAGCTAAACTCTATCTCACCTGTAGTTGCAGATGATATAGTAATAGTGCCATTTTCAAGCGGTGATATAATAGCTCTTGATGAATATGGTACAAAACTATGGAGTCGAAAGTTATCTATAAGCTCTTTAGATTCTCCATTTACAGATATTAGTACAACACCAAGTATTGAAGGAGAAAAAGTAATAGTTACAAATGAATCTGATGTATTTGCTTTTGAACTGAGGTCTGGAGAAGAATTATGGTCAAAAATACTTAGTGTTAAAAGTATATCAAAAGCCACTGAAGACCATGTCTGTTTAATTACAAATGATAATAAAGTTATTGTGCTTGATCTATTGAATGGTGATTCAACAGATTTAACAGAAAATATTAAAATAAATAAAAATATATACTTTAATGAGCCTGTGTTTATTGAAAATAAACTATTTATTACAACAAATCAAGGTATGCTTATACAATTAGATCCAGTTTCTAGAGTGGTTGAAAAGGCAACTAATATTCCAAGTGGAGTATATCATCCTCTGGTTTTCTCTGATTCTTCTCTCTATTTCACAACAAATAGCAATGGATTATTCAAAATAGGGTAGCTGTATGAATGATACTGATTATGATATAATAGTTATCGGTGGTGGGCCGGCTGGATATAAATGTGCAATCACAGCTGCACGTCTTGGCTTTAGGACTACTTGCATTGATAGTAGTCCTGTGTTAGGTGGAACGTGTTTAAATCGTGGTTGCATTCCATCTAAGGCGTTGCTGCACTACTCATATGAATATTATAATATAGTTAATAATATAAGTAAGTTTGGTATAAAAGTAGATAATCCTAGTTTTGATTTAGATAAAATGATGGATTTTAAAAACACTAAAGTTAACGAACTCGGTAAAGGTATAGATTCTTTACTAAGTAGCTATGGAGTCACTAAAATTACTGGAATTGGTCGAATCTCTTCTTTTGAGAAAGATAATTTATCAGTTTCAGTTGGAAAAAGAGTTATAAAAACAAAATATATAGTTATTGCATCTGGATCAGATATTATCACTACAGGACTAAAAGTAGATGAAGAAGATATTGTATCTTCAACAGGTGCATTATTATTTCCTAGCGTTCCAGGTAGACTTGCAGTGATTGGTGCTGGAGCTATAGGTTTAGAAATGTCTTCTGTGTGGAGTAGGTTAGGTTCAAAAGTTACTGTAATAGAATTTTATGATAAAATTGCTAGCTCAATGGATGGTGAAGTGAGTAAACATCTCCTTTCAATTTTGAAAAAGCAGGGAATTGATTTCGTGCTAAGTAGTAAAGTTAAGGAGATTATAAAAAAAGAAGGGGCGTTACATGTAGTAGTTGAATCTGCATCTGATAATAAATTGAATACTATAGAAGTAGATAAGGTATTAGTAGCCGTAGGACGGAGACCAGTTACTGAAAATCTTGGTATTGAAAATATTGTCAAAAAAGATAGTCGTGGATTTATTGAAGTAAATGAAAAATATGAAACAAATATTTCTGGAATATTTGCAGTTGGCGATGTAACTGGCAGGGCGATGCTTGCACATAAAGCAGAAGAAGAAGGTATTGCAGTTGCAGAAATAATAGCAGAACAACTCCCACATGTAGAATATAATATTATTCCTTCAGTAATATATACTCATCCTGCTGTTGCTTCAGTTGGAAAGACAGAAGAAGAGCTAAAGAATGCAAGTTCTCAATATAAAGTTGGAAAATCTTTTTTTACTGCAAATGGCAGGTCAAGAGTAGTAGGTGATACCGAAGGTTTTGTAAAAGTAATAGCATGTAAGTCTACAGACGATATATTAGGTGTACATATTATCGGTTCGCATGCTGATACTATGATTAATGAAGCAGTGGTGGCAATGGCGTATGGTGCTGCAGCAGAGGATATTTATCGAATTTGTCACTCCCATCCTGATGTTAATGAGGCATTTAGAGATGCAGCAGCTAATGCATTTTTTAAAAGCCTAGACCATATGGACAAAAAATGATAAAAATAAAGAAACTACCGCATAGAATTATGCAACTGGTCTACTATTAAATACGAAACCTTAGAGAGTTAATTTTTATAAATCCTTCTGCATCGCTTTGATTATAGCTTTCATCATCGAAGCTTGCAAGTGCTTGCGAATAAAGACTATTATCTGATTTTCTGTTTACAACTATAACTGATCCTTTGTATAATTTGGCACATACAATTCCATTTACATTTTCTTGTGATTTATCAATAAGTGATTGTAACATTTGACACTCAAGTGTCCACCAATATCCATTATAGACTAATTCAGCATATTTAGGCATTATTTCATCTTTTAAGTGTGCTGCTGCTTTTTCTAGAGTTATGCTTTCAATAGCACGATGAGCATGAAATAAAATAGTGCCACCTGGAGTTTCATATACACCACGAGATTTAATACCAATATAGCGATTTTCTACTATATCTATTAAACCAATACCATGTTTTCCACCAATTTTATTTAGCTCTCTAAGTAAGTTTGCTGGTGATAGTCTTTTTCCATTTACTGCTATCGGATTGCCTTGAGCAAAGGTTATCTCTATATATTCAGGATTATCTGGAGCTTTTTCTGGTAGAACTGTACGCTCTAACATTGAATAGTCAGATTCTATGCCAGGATCCTCTAAAATTTTACCTTCAAATGAATTATGCAACAAATTTGAGTCTATTGAATAAGGTGGCTCGCCAATTTTATCTTTTGGTATATCAATATTATGCTTTTTTGCATATTCAATTAATTTACTACGTGAAGTTAAATCCCACTCTCGCCATGGAGATATTACCTTAATTTTAGGATTACAGCTATAATAGCCTAGTTCAAATCTAATCTGATCATTGCCTTTGCCTGTTGCTCCATGAGCTACCGCATCTGCACCTGTAAGCTCTGCTATTTCGACTTGACGTTTAGCAATGAGTGGTCGTGCTATTGCAGTTCCCAGCAAATAATAACCTTCATATATAGCGTTAGCACGAAACATAGGGAAAACAAAATTTTGAACAAACTCTTCTGTTAGATCTTCTATAAAGATCTTTTTTACTCCTAAAGTAGATGCTTTTTCTCTCACGAGTGAGAGATCGTCATCTTGACCTAGATCTGCAGTAAAGGTCACAACTTCACAGTTATATTTATCTTGTAACCATTTCAAAATTACTGACGTATCAAGCCCACCAGAGTAAGCAAGCACTATCTTTTTTATTCCATGCTTGTTCATTTTCTAATCCTAGTTTAATTTATTGCTTAGTTTAACTAAAAAAGCATAAAAAATAAATCCATATTTACCTGCTGTAAAAGAGTGTGAAAGGATGATTAAAAAAGGAATTTTCAATGTGTGGCAGTGGAGGAGTTCGAGAAAGTAGTAGAGAAAGTGAGATCTGAGTGGGAAAAAATTATTACTCAAAAGTTGTTGATTACTACTGATGTATTAGTCAGTATCGATATATCTAGCAGAGTTTTCAAAAAATGTCTAAGTTAAAATACATCATCGTGTTTTAAATTGGAAGTACTATTATTGAGCCCATTATAGCCAAGTTTTATTAAAACTTTTTCTGCAGCTGCATAATCTAAAACTTCTTTTTCTACTAAATCGTTAATTAAATTATCAATATTTTGATTTGATAACTCCTTTATATTATTTTCCTTAATCAAGTTTTTCATTTCATTGTCAAAAGAAATGAAATCATAAACAGCTAGGCTGCCTAAGCAATCCTTTTTTTTAACTAATACTTGAAACATTACAGCTATTATGCGTTCTGATAATACATGTAGAATATTGTTATTATTAAAAAAAATAGCTATTTTAGCTATAGCACTTTTTATAGATAAAGAATTTAAAGAAGTTATGACTAAAAGACCATCTTGTATACAGTTTGTTGCAACTTCTATTAGCTTTTTATCATTATCAATATCATGAAAGAATACTATATCAGGAGATTTTTTTCTAATAAAGTTTTCTGAAATTAAATCGCAATAACTAATAAGAGATTTATCTGATTTTATTTTTAGTTCACATTTTGTATCAAATATTAAAATGCGCTTATTTTCAATTTGACTTAATATAGAAATTATAGTTGTGGTCTGGCCATTATTTAAGGGACTGGCGATTAAAATTAGACCACTATCTCTATTGATTGCCTGGTAAAAGTCTTTAGGTATATTTAAATCTGTAATATCAAGCCTTAATACATGTATAATTATACCATGCTGATTTAAATTATCATCAATGTGCACACGCAATCTATGTTTGATATCAAAATCAAATGTAAAATCCTTTATATTACTTTCTTTATCTATTTCACTATTTTCTTTTTGACAGTGCTCAAAATATTTTTGGCTAAGTAGATTGATAGCTTCCTTAACCTCTAAAATAGATAAATTTGGTATTTGTAAAAAAATTATTTCTTCAAATTCTCTAATGATAGGTGGATAATTTGCAAATAAGTAGATATCAGATGTGTTTTTATGATTGCTTAGAATAGTGGAAAGTAACTTATGTAAATCTGTCATATAACATCAAATTACTTTTTCATAACATGATTAATTTAAGTTATAGTTAATAGGCCTTTTTCAAAGTTACTGTGCAGTCAAAAAATTTTTAGAAAAATAACCATTGCAAAAAATCTTCTTCATATTTAAATTATAGGCAATTTTTGTCACTTTAAATAATACCTAATTTAACTATCAAAAGCATGCTCTATGCTATTAACACTTGGTTATATATATTAGTATATTCTACTGTAAGTTAGTATGAATAAGGTATATAATGTACTATTATTTATATTTAGCGTATAAAAGTAAAGTATCTAAATATATTGATGCAAAAGGTGTGTTAAAATTAAAACAAGGAGTAGAGGAAAGGTTATTTTATGAAGAGCAATTTTTCTCTAATTAGAGAAAATTTATTAAGTTTTGCACATACTGCCTATAATACAGTTTCAAATATGAAGGTTATGAAAACTTTAATTACTAAGCAATACAATATACTTTGTAAAGAATTTAAGCTATTTTGTGGTAAGATGAAGGATTTACTAAATACCAATATTGAATTAGGATTATATCATTTTTATAAAGGTAATACATCTGAAGCTAAGTTTCGGTTCTTGTTAACCAATATCTTTTTTTATAATCTACCGGCATTGCAATATAATATTGGTAGGTGTAATTTTGCTATTGGTAACATAAATAAAGCTTATAATAATTTTCTTAATACTTTAAAGCTAGATGAAAATCATGAAGAGGCATCATATTATATAAAAAAAATAAAAGTTCCTAAGTCTATAGACTATATACCGAATGGTCTTATTAAGCAGTATTTTGACTATACTGGTGAATATTTTGTTGAACATTGGTTGATTGCAAAGCAATACAAAGGTTATGAATTTGTATATATATTAGTTAACAAGTTTATGAATGATAAATTGTTGCAATTAAATATTTTAGATCTTGGCTGCGGTACTGGTATATGTGGACAGTTTTTAAAAATGCATGGCATTGGTAATTATATTGTTGGAATCGACATATCAAATAGAATGCTCAACATTGCACGTGGCTGTCTTGTCAATGGCAGCCCAGTTTATAATGAACTAATCAATATGGAAAACAGTGTATTTCTTCAAAGAAACCAAAGCATAAAATACGATGTGATAATTTTAGCTGAAGTGTTAAACTATGTAGGAAATTTTGCACCTATTTTAGAGCTAGCAAGTAAGTTACTGAATAAAAATGGAATTATTATATGTTTGGTTAGAAAGAAAAACGGTGAAGGGTTTGAATTTATTAACGAAGGTGATTTCTTTCGTCACTCAGAAGACTATATAAAATCTATAGTTCTAGATATTAATCTGAAGATAAGTTACATGAGTTATTGTAGAATATATGGTAGTCAAGTTGATGGTATATTATTTATTGTACAATTAAAAAACTAAGTCCTCTGTGTGTTTCTATTGTTGATATTAAAAGAATTATAACATTGTACATATTCATAAAACTTAAGTAAAATTACTCAAATTAAGTAAGGGAGTTTTTATGTTTTCAATTACTGTCGATCATGATAGAAACATTAACTTAACAAGCTTTGGTCAAGCGGTACTATCAGATAGGTACTTAGTTGGAAATGAAAGCTATCAAGACTTATTTGCTCGCATATCTACTTACTATGCGGATAATTTAAGACATGCAGAAAGACTTTATAATTACATCAGCAACCTTTGGTTTATGCCTTCAACGCCAATTTTAAGTAATGGTGGCACAAGTAGGGGACTTCCTATTTCTTGTTTTTTAAATGAAACTGAAGATAGCTTACAAGGAATAGTGGATTTGTGGAATGAGAATGTTTGGCTTGCTGCTCGTGGTGGAGGGATAGGTAGTTACTGGGGAAATTTGCGTTCAATTGGAGAGAAAGTAAGAGGTAGCGGTAAAACATCAGGAATTATACCGTTTATTGTGGTGCAAAATGCCTTAACACTTGCAATTAGTCAAGGTTCTTTGCGTAGAGGTAGTTCAGCAGTATATTTGCCTGTATCTCATCCTGAGATAGAAGAATTTCTCGATCTACGAAAACCCACAGGAGGTGACCCAAATCGTAAGGCGTTAAATATAAATCATGGTGTGATCGTTACTGATAAGTTTATGCAAGCTGTTGAGAATGATGAAAATTGGGAGTTAGTGACTCCTTATAGTAATCAAGTCATTTCAACTATCAAAGCACGTGACCTATGGATTAAGATTTTAACTGCAAGAGTTGAAACTGGAGAACCATATATCATTTTCATTGATGCAGTAAATAAACATAAGCCTGAGTCTTATAAGAAGCTTAATTTAGATATTAAGATGTCAAATTTATGCAGTGAAATAACTTTAGCTACAGGAAAAGATTATTTAGGAAAATCACGCACGGCAGTTTGTTGTTTATCATCACTAAATCTTGAGTATTACGAACAATGGAAAGATAATCAGTTGTTCATTGAAGATATTATGCGTTTTCTTGATAATGTGCTTGAAGATTTTATCAATAAAGCACCAAATGAAATGGAGAGAGCAAAATATTCTGCTGTGCAAGAGCGGAGTATTGGTATGGGAGTAATGGGATTTCATTCGCTTCTACAAAGCAAAATGATAGCATTTGAATCATTAGCAGCAAAACAACTAAATAAGCAAATATTTTCTCATCTTAAAAAGCAAGTAGATGCAATATCTGGCAAATTAGCATTAGAAAAAGGTGCATGTCCAGATGCCAAAGCAGCAAATCTTATAGAGAGGTTTACACATAAGCTTGCTATTGCTCCAACTGCTTCAATATCGATTATAGCAGGTAATACTTCACCAGGAATAGAGCCGTATGCAGCTAATGTATTTACTCAAAAAACTTTAACTGGTTCATTTGTTGTGAGAAATAAGTTTTTGCAAAGGCTGTTAGAGCAAAAAAATCAAGATAATGAAAAAACATGGTCTTCAATATCGATTAATGAAGGTTCTGTACAAAATTTAGATTTTTTAAGCGAAGAAGAAAAGTTAGTATTTAAAACAGCATATGAACTTGATCAGCGTTGGATTATAGAACATGCAGGCGATAGAACACCGTATATCTGTCAGTCTCAATCTGTCAATCTCTTTTTATCTGCTAATGTTCATAAGCGCTATTTACATAAAATACATATGCTTGCTTGGAGAAAGGGGTTAAAAAGTTTATATTATTGCCGTTCCCAATCAATGCAACGTGCAGATAAGGTTTCGCATGATGCTTTATCAATTAAAACACTTGGTAGTATAAAGCAAATGATCAATTTTGATTATAATGAATGTTTATCGTGCCAATAAGTTAAGTAAATGCTTTGTAGAGAGCTGAAAGAATTTGAAAAACTTATACCTAAAGACAAGTGTATCATGTGTTTGGATTTAGGAAGAAAAATAATAGGTATAGCATTTAGTGATAGAACAAACCTAATTGCCACACCCCATAGTGTATACTATAGACGAAATACAAGGAAAGATATTGGTTTTTTAAATAAGCTCTTTATAGAAAGTGAAGCGAGTTCCATGGTAATTGGCTTGCCATTGGAGTTAGATGGTGAGGAAAATATATGGTGTGTAAAGGTGCAGGATTTTGCCAATAAGATAATTAAAATACATGGTATAATTATATACTTACAAGATGAAAGGTGCTCAACATCAGCTGCAATTGAAATATTAAAAGTTGCTGATTTATCATATCAAAAATCCAAAATGCTTGATGACAAAATCGCAGCATCAATAATTTTACAGCAAACGCTAGATGCAATCAATTTTATCTGATATATTAACATTTTATCTATAATAGACCATCTTATGGATAGTCTATCCCCAGATTGGTGGTACTAAATTTACGTCTTGTGTACTATAATCTTCCTTTATTGTATCATGGTTTTTAGTAATCAAAATTTGAAAAAGCATCAGAGATATGACAAGATTAACAGCAGAAGAGTGAATATTCTATATAATAGCTATACTTATAATTGTATTAAAGCTACGTAGCTAAAGCTTTCTTCCATTTATAGAAATTTGGCTTATTATAAATAAAGATATAAGTTTTTGATTGTCTATGAAAATTATAGAAGGAAAAGATCATAAGTGGGAAATGGTAGTTGGACTTGAAGTGCATGCTCAAGTTTCTTCAAATTCTAAGTTATTTTCTAGTTCATCAACCGAATTTGGTGCAGAGCCAAATACACATGTCTCACTAATAGATGCGGCTATGCCAGGGGCTATGCCAGTGCTGAATTATTATTGTATAGAACAAGCTATCCGCAGCGGTCTTGCTTTATTTGGAGAAATTAATTTAAACTCTTTTTTTGATAGAAAAAATTACTTTTATCCTGACTTGCCACAAGGATATCAAATAACTCAATTTTATGAGCCCATAGTTAAAAATGGTAAGATATTTTTAAATGAAAATAACAAAGAAATTAGAGTTGCAAGGATCCATTTAGAGCAAGATGCAGGAAAAAGCATGCATGAGGATAAGACATATATAGATTTAAACCGTGCTGGCATTGCCCTAATGGAAATAGTTTCTGAACCGGATATTAGATCTCCAGAAGAAGCTGCAGAGTACATGAAAAAATTAAGATTGATTCTGCGCTACGTAGGAACTTGCGATGGCGATATGGAGAAGGGTTCGTTGCGTTGTGATGCAAATATTTCCGTTCGCCAACTTGGTAGCCAAGAACTTGGCATACGCTGCGAAATAAAGAATCTAAATTCAATACGCTACATTATGCAGGCAATAGAATATGAAGCGTATAGACAAATTGAAATTTTAGAAGGTGGAGGAGAAGTCAGTCAAGATACTATGTTATTTAATGTTGACCTTGGTCAAACAAAAGTTATGCGTAGTAAGGAAAATGCTCTTGATTATCGCTATTTTCCTGAACCAGATTTACTACCGGTTGCAATAACTCAAGAAACTGTAACTGCTATTATGTTGACCCTACCTGAATCTCCTGATGATAAGAAAAAGCGCTATATACAAGAACTAGGTATTAGTGAGTATGATGCAAACGTAATTATCTCTGATAAAGATGCAGCTGATTACTTTGAAGAGTTGATAAAAAAACATAATCCCAAAATTGCTGTAACTTGGGTTACAGTTGAGCTTTTTGCTCGTCTAAACAAAGCTGGCCTTAGTATAACACAGTCTCCAGTTAAAGCATCTGATCTTTCTGAACTTTTAGATTTTGTTGTTGATAATACCATTTCAAATAAAATGGCTAAGCAGGTATTTGATCATATGTTTACAACTGGTGAGTCTGCAGTTTTACTCATTGAAAAGCAAGGCTTAAAACAAATCACTGATAAAGGTGAGATAATGCTAGCTGTAGACAATGTATTAAATATGCATGTAGATAAAGTATTGGAATATAAAAGTGGCAAAGAAAAATTGTTTGGCTTTTTCGTTGGCGAAGTTATGAAGGAAACAAAAGGCAAGGCAAATCCAGAACTTGTCAATGCAATATTTAAGGAGAAATTAGGTGGCCTCCAATCCTAAAAATTTTACTAATCTATAAGGAGCCTCAAAACAGAGGCTCCTTATAATTGATTTACTCTTTTTAGTTACCTCATATCAATATAGGAAAGTCCATCGGTAATCTGCACACCATCCTGCAATGAATCTTGGTCATATAAGCAAAGCAAATCGTCCAATAGAAGCTTTATTGTCTCTGCATCAATAGCTATGCTATTATCACCATCATAAGACCCCTATGAGAAACGAACTATTAGTAAAACGGAGGAAGAGATCAAAAAATGAAATTAATTGAAAAGCATGCATCAAATTAACAATTTCAGCAATAATATTAAATCTCAAATTATATTTTTTCTGAAAATTACGGTAAACATGAGACATAATTTTAAATATTCTCGAATCTTATTTTCCACTCTCATCCTAAACGACGAAAGCTGCCTATTATGATCCTTTTGCTCCGGTGTAAGTGGTTTTTTACGGTATTTTTTATACGGAATTACGACATTGCTCTGCAATTTTTGCCAACCCTGATAACCAGAATCAGCATATTTTATGCTATCTACTGGCATAATGTTTCCGTATCTTAAAGTCATGAATTCTCCCGCAATGAGATCTTGAAATCGATAGAATTTGTCCTCTTTCTTCGATCACAATTTCGGTTTTTATGGTGGTTATTTTCTTTTTTCCAGAGTAGCTTTTCCATCTTTTACTGTCTTTTGACCGCTGTATCTGTGACATCTGCTAGAATTTTCCATTCTACATTCTGTTTTTTATCTCTTCTCTATCCTTTGAATTTGGATCTTTTGTAAGATGGGTTGAATAATAAAACATCCAGATTTTGCATTGCCATGGCGCAAAGAGCTTATGAGCAAAAGAGTGGAGGTTGAAAACGTCATATAGAAAGATTCAAGCAGATAGATATCGAAATAGACGAAAACGCTTCAGTTCAACCTATTTGCCGCTATCTACAATTTAAAATTGTCTATATGAGTTTCGAAAGAGGTCTACTAAATGCTTTGGTTCATATCTTTTCTCTTCTTCTTATATTCCTTGAAACTCAAAAAACCTTCTATTTCTTGCTCTTTCTTTGCTAGCTAATCCAGAATTTGGGTTTTAAATGCATGATTTTATTCCAATTCTTTGTCAATTTTGAAAGAAGTCTATTTTTTACCTTGTTTCTTGAGATTTTAAATATGGTCTAAAGCTTGTATAGTATATCTTTAGATATACTATACAATTACCACAATACCAACAAGGAAGATTAATATTGGCAAAGCCCACAGTATATAAGTATTGATTTTTAAAGGTGGTGCATTAATAATCTGATCACCATAGGAAAGCCTTAAATCTGAAATGATTTGACCATCACTATAACCATTACTAATTTTTTCACGTATTATTGCACGCATGTTGCAAGCTAATTGTGATTGAGATTCGTGTAAAGATTCACCTGCACAAACAAGACATTTTATAATTTTAAATAAATTAACAGCACGTTTTTCCATCTCATAATTACTTAGTTTTTCATCTAAAACAAAAGAATATGCAGCAAAAAGGGGAATTAAAAAACTAATTATCAGTATTCTCATCTTTATTAACATTTTTTTCTTCTACACTATATATTTCACGTACTTTGCCTATAAAATTATCAAGGCGCATGTTACCAATAAACACTGCTCTATCATTATCGTTATAATTTAATGTAATTCTGACATCGTTATCATTTATCTTTTGTGCAGCATTAAAAACTAATTCCTGAATATCATTAATAGCCTGAGAATCACTAGAAAGTGAATACCTATCAACTAAAAAGGATATGCATTTTTTATAATTTAGCATATCAATATTAACTTCATCTCTAAATGAGTGTGAAAAGGTTGACATGGTTAAATCATGTAATTGTCCATTTATGTTAATAGAAAAATCATCACCATTAATTAAAAATTTTCCTATATCAAAATTTAATTTGGCAAATGATTGTCCACTTAAAATCTCAAGGTCAAAATTTACGTCAATATCTGGATAATTATTACTAACTTGATTTTTAATCTCAGTGTACTTGCTAATATGAGAATCAATATTCAATTTTACATGTTCATCAGATTTTTTATCAAATGCTAATTGCAGATGATTGCCCTGGCTTATCCTTGTACCAATGTTCTCTTGACTGCTACTTAAGGCTGTGCAATTTAGTCCACGATCTTCATATCTGAGTAGATTAATATAATCTGCAATACCAGAGCCACTTTTTATTTGCAGTAAAAAAGGTAGCTTATTTAACCTTGAAATAAAAGCCAATCCATCAGCATTACAAACTACATTATAATTTTCCAACTTAATATCACTATAAGTAATACTATCTTCTTGATTATTAACTACAGCAATATCTATTGCATTACTTGGAAAATATATAGATAACCACTTACTAAGTGGTCTATATTTGAGCAATATAGAGTCTGATTTAACAGAAATTGATTGGGTGTTATATGCAGTAAATCTTGGATTTTTCACATGCAGTTTTAAATTAAAAGGAAAACCGTAAGTAGCAATGTCATCATAAGTAAATTCAATTCCATAAAATTTTGCATAGGATGGAATTTTTTGCAGCAAACTTTTTGTTTTACTGGCAGTATAGAACCATAACCCGCCATAAATAGCAAAGAACAATAAGATTATAGCTATAGTACATAAAGACTTGCGCATTGTTCCTTCCTTATTTTTTGTCTAGTGATATATTACGTGTACCACTTGGTATACGCACGCATAACCCATCAATTTCTTTGGTAATTTTAATTTGACAGCCAAGTCTTGAAGTTTCTGTTAAGCCAAATGCTAAATCCAACATATCATTTTCATCATCAGATATTGGATTATTCTTTTCTACAGTATCATAAGATTCTTGCTCAACAATAACGTGACATGTAGAACAAGCAAGTGATCCCTCACATGCACCTTCTAGTAAATCTGGATCGCTTCTATGTGCTAGATTTAATAATGTCTCACCTTCATGAGCATCATAAGTTTTTTTACTTCCATCTGGTAAAATGAATGTTATAGTTGGCATAATGTCCTTTAATTTATTTTCAATATCTTTTAATTGATATTGTGTTATGTAAATTTTTATTTGCTTTTCTTTTTAATAACTCAGAAGATTTTGTTTTTAAATCAGCAATAGCACCAGTAATCTTACTTAAATCTGACTCTAACAACACTTCTTTTGCATGTTCTAACGAACTTAAGATTTCTTTTAACTCTAAACCTCCTACTAAATCATCACAATGTTTTACTGCTTCGTCAACTATTTCAATAAAATGCCTGTTACTAATTTTAGCTTCAGCAAGAGATCTTTTCTCCATATCTTCGTTAAAATTTTCTATTGACGCAGTTATCATATCTTCTATTTCCTTTTGGGTTAAGCCAAAATTAGAGTTAACAACAACTTCTTGTTGAATACCTGTAGTAGATTCTTCTGCTGTAACATGAAGTATACCATCAACATCAACTTTAAACTCAATTTTAACTTTTGCTCTACCAGCTGAAAGCGGTGGAATTCCTTTAAGTTCAAATTTTGCAAGTGATTTATTTTGCTTAACCATTTCACGCTCACCTTGAAGAACGTGTATTGTCATTGCTGTTTGTCCATCAACATAAGTTGTAAATTCTTGTACTTCTGAAGCTGGGAGAGGTGTATTCCTTGGTATAATTTTTTCAACTATCTCTCCCATAGTTTCTATCCCTAAAGATAGAGGTAAAACATCGATTAAAAGTCCTTTGCCTTTAACACTAGAAGTTAAATAATGTGCTTGCCTCGCTGCACCAATAACTACAGCTTTCTCTGGATCAATATCATCCAATAATTTATCAGGAAAGATTTTGCTAAGAGAATTTTGTACCATAGGAACCCTGGTTGAGCCACCTACTAAAATAACTCCTTTAATATCATTTATGTTTAAATTAACATCATATATCGTATTTATGACAATGTTAGTTGTCCTATCAACTAAATCTGTTATCAGAACCTCAAACTCGCTTTTTGTAATTTCACATTCAAATGGGTTATTATTTATATGAAAATTAAAAATTCCCTTCTCATGCGTACTTAAAAACTCTTTTACAGAACGTGCTTCAATGGGAAGTTGTCTTTGTTGTACAGCACTTAGCTCAATTATCTCATCCTTAAATGCTTTTCTATACTTATCGAGTATAAATTTAGCAAGCAGAGCATCAAAATCATCTCCACCTAAACATACATCTCCACCAACAGCAAGCACTTGAAATACCCCTCCTTCATGCAGCTTCAGTATTGATATATCAAATGTACCACCACCTAAATCATAAACAGCATATATTCCGCTTTTACTGTGCTTCTCAATACCATATGCAAGTGCAGCAGCAGTTGGTTCATTAATTAGGCGTAATACTTCTATGCCTGCTAATTTTGCTGCATACTTTATTGCATTCCTTGCTGGATCATCAAAATATGCAGGTACAGTAATAACTGCCTTACTTACCTTGCAATTATGTGCCTCTTCAACTCTTTTACATAATGCCCTCATGATATCAGCAGCTATTTCAATAGGAGTAAGGTATTTACCATTGCCAAGATTGATTCTAATAGAATTATTTTCACTACTGATTTCATAATTAAAATGAATTTTATCAGCAATTTTTTCAATATCATCACGTCCTTTACCTAATAGACGTTTTATAGAATAAATAGTATTGGCATTCAATTGATCAATATCAGATCCAACTTTAATCTTATTATTAGAATAAGAAATTGCAGAACGAAGTAACTCTTTGCCATATTGATCTTTAAAAACATGGACATTATTATTGCTATCAACAGAAGCAATTAAAGAGTTAGTAGTACCAAAATCTATTCCAAATGCTGCAGGTGCATAAGGATCTGATATTTGAATTAATTCCATTTTACCTCTTCGTACGATTTATTTAAATATTTAAGTCTGGAAGATTGTATCATAGCTTTGTTTAGGTCTTTATCTGCAAAAGCGTTTTTTAGATTTTCAATGCAGTCTTTTATTTTATTGCTAATAGTCTGAATCAAAGTTTTTCTATCAATCCCATCGAAGATAGCTTCTCTAATCTGCATTGATTCTTCAAGAATTTCAGAACTATGATTATCAATATTTTCAGCACTAAATAAATGCAGTAAGTATTCCGCCCTTTTTAGTGGTGATTTTAAAATTTCATAAGCTTTATTGACATTTATAGTTTTTGTTACTGCTAGAGGTTTTTCGTCATTTAAAGTACAGTTATCAGGATGAAAAGTTTTGCTTAGTTCAATATATTTTTTTTCCAATAGACTTAAATCAATATCAAACTTAGGCTGTATATTGAATAAAGTAAAATGATCAGACATAAAAACTCTCTCCACAACCACATTTACCTTTCTCATTTGGGTTTTTAAAAACAAAGCCTGATGAAAATTTTTCTTCAATAAAATCCATTTCTGAACCCAATATAAACATAATAGCTTTTGGATCTACAAGTACTCTTATTTTTTTATCACCATGTACAACTTCAATTGTCGATTCAAAAGGACGCACTTCATATGCATATTCGATATTATATTTAAAACCAAAACATCCTTTTTGTTTTATTATTATTCTAACACCAATTACCTCTTCACCTTTATTCTCTAGTAAATATTTCACTCTATCTAGTGCCTTACTTGTTATAGTAATTGGATCTTTTTTATTAGGCTTATGAGCAGAACTTATACGCTTTGAGAATGCTTCTGGCTCATAAGAATGACTACTCTCTTTGTGAATTGACATTCCTTACCTCAAAATCATATCTTAACTTAAACTTTCTATAGTATTTCCACCTTCTACCTTGTTCTTCATTTCCTGTTTTTGGTTATAATCAGTAATAGCAGCTTGAATTGCATCTTCAGCTAATACAGAACAATGTATTTTAACAGGAGGTAGAGATAATTCTTGTACAATATCAGTATTTTTTACCTGAGCAGCTTCCTGAACAGTTTTGCCTTTTATTATCTCTGTAAGTAGAGAACTAGAAGCAATGGCAGAACCACAACCAAAAGTCTTAAATTTAGCATCTTCAATAATGCCATCTTCACTAACTTTTATCTGTAGCTTCATAACATCACCGCATGATGGTGCTCCAACTAAACCAGTGCCAACATTTGGATCACTTTTGTCAAGAGATCCAACATTTCTTGGATTTTCATAGTGATCCAAAACAATTTTACCATAACTCATAAATTCCTCACGAAAAATTAACTAAATCAATGTGCATCCCATTGCACGGACTCTAAATCTATACCTTCTTGAACCATCTCCCAAAGAGGGCTCATATCACGTAACTTACCTACTTTTTGTGTCACCAGATCTGCAGCATATATAATTTCTTCTTTTGTTGTAAACCTACCTATGCCAAACCTAATTGAAGAATGCTCCAAATCATGGCCGTTATTTAGTGCCCTGACAACATAAGAAGGCTCAAGAGATGCAGAAGTACAAGCAGAGCCAGAGCTAACCGCTAGTTCTTTTATTGCCATAATGAGTGACTCGCCTTCAACATAAGGAAAGCTAACATTTAAATTACCAGGAATACGTTGTTCATAATCTCCATTCAATACAACATACGGCAACTTTTCCTTTATTTTATTATATAAAATATCTCTAAGATTCTTAATTCTCAAACTTTCTTCCTTCATTTCTTCTTGAGCAATACGTGCTGCTTCGCCAAAACCAGCAGCAAGAGGAGTTGGCACAGTACCTGAACGCATTCCTCTTTCTTGGCCATCACCACTAAATAATGGTGTAAGTCTTACGCATGGGTTTTTTCTACGTACATATAAAGCGCCGATACCCATAGGTCCATAAATTTTATGACTAGAAATACTCATTAAATCAATGTTCATATCATTTACATCTATTGGCACTTTACCAAAAGCTTGAGCTGCATCAGTATGAAAAAATGCACCGTGTTTACGGCAAATTTTACCAACCTCTTTTATTGGTTGAATAACACCTATTTCGTTATTGGCCATCATTACAGAAACTAAGATAGTCTTGTCAGTGATTGCTTCTTCCAATTTAGATAAATCTATTATCCCATTTGTTTGCACAGGTAGGTATGTAACTGTAAAACCTTCGTCTTCTAAATGCCTACAAGAATCTAAAACACATTTATGCTCTGTACAAACAGTTATTATGTGATTACCTTTATTCTTATAAAATCTAGCAACTCCTTTAATTGCCATATTATTAGATTCAGTTGCACCAGAGGTAAATATTATCTCTTTATCTTCAGCTCCAATTAAACTAGCGATTTGCTCTCTAGCTAAATTTACAGCATCTTTATTTATATTTTCTATATTTTGAGCAGAAGAGTGATTGTCTGTTTTGACCATCCTCTCTTTAACAATACGTGCTGCTTCGCCAAAACCAGCAGCAAGAGGAGTTGGCACAGTACCTGAACGCATCCCCCTTTCTTGACCGCCACCACTAATTAATGGTGCAAGTCTTACACGTGGGTTTTTTCTCCGTACATATAAAGCGCCGATACCCATAGGTCCATAGATTTCGTGACTAGAAATACTCATTAGATTAATGTTTATATTATTTACATCTATTGGTACCTTGCCAAAAGCTTGAGCAGCATCAGTATGAAAAAACACATCATGTTTACGACAGATTTCACCAATTTCTTTTATTGGTTGGATCACACCCATCTCATTATTGACCATCATTACAGAAACTAAGATAGTTTTGTTAGTAATTGCGTTTTCTAGCACAGATAGATCTATTATCCCATTTGTTTGCACAGGTAGGTATGTAACTGTAAAACCTTCGTCTTCTAAATGCCTACAAGAGTCTAAAACACATTTATGCTCCGTACAGGCAGTTATTATATGATTACCTTTGTTTTCATAGAATCTGGCAACTCCTTGAATTGCCAGATTATTAGATTCAGTTGCACCAGAAGTAAATATTATATCTTTATCTTCAGCACCAATTAAACTAGCGATTTGCTCTCTAGCTAAATTTACAGCAGCTTCTGCACTCCAACCAAAAGCATGACTACGAGAGTGAGGATTACTAAACTTATTAAAGTAAGATTTCATTACTTCCAAGACAGAGGCATCTAATCTAGCATAATGAAATTTCATTTTTTTCCAAACACGAGGATCCACCTTAGTTGTTGCTTGATGATCAAGGTATATATTTTTTAATTTATCACGCTCCATAATCATTAACCTTATAATTTAACATTTTTCTTATAAATATTGCACCAACAATCAGCTATTTTACTTATCTCATTAGCTGTTGTATCCCATCCTATGCTTATTCTAATTGAACATTCTGCTTGCTCTTTTGTTGCCCCCATTGCAAGTAAAGTGTAAGAAGATTCAACTCTACCAGAAGAACATGCGGCTCCACTACTTACTGCAATATTGTTTGTGTCAAAACTCATAAGTTGCACATCACTTTTAACACCTGGCATATAAATACAACTAGTATTGGGTAATCTGTTAACTTCATTACCAAAAACTATTGCATCACTTGCAACTTCTAATATTTTAAACTCAAGCTGATCACGCAGATCTTTAATTTTATTCATCTTTTCTAAAAACTCTGGAATCTTTCGCAGTGCAGAAGAAAAACTAGCAATTGCAATAACATTCTCAGTGCCTGCTCTGAGCCCTTTTTCTTGGCCACCACCAGTGATAATAGGTTCTATTTGCAACTTATTATCAAACACTAAAGCACCAGCACCAACTATGCCACCAATTTTGTGTGCTGATAAAGTTAGTAAATCCACTTCAAGATCTTCTATATTAAAATTAATCTTCCCACATGCTTGTACAGCATCTGTATGACAAATTGCGCCAAAATTGTGAGACATTTGCGCTATTTCTCTAATTGGTTGTATTACTCCTGTTTCATTATTGGCCATCATTACTGAAACAAGTACTTTATTTCCATGTAACTTACATAATATTTTTTCTAATTCCACAAGATTTACAATGCCATTACGGTCTACAGGTATAATATAAGGATTATTAGCAGAATTAATAACTGACGGATGTTCTGTTGCAGAAATTACGTGAGCATAGCCCTTCATTCCTCTCATGACTAAATTATTTGCTTCAGTTGCAGACGATGTAAACAATACTTCTTTATTATCAGGAGAACCAATAAAATGATAAATATCATCTCTTGCAGTTTGTATGATTTTACGCACTTTTTGGCCAGCTTGATGTACCGAAGAAGGGTTTAATGTTCTTTTTGACAATATATGAAATGCATCTTCTTTTACACATCTACTTACTGGAGCAGTTGAATTATAATCAG
This sequence comes from Anaplasmataceae bacterium, assembly GCA_031546805.1. GTDB lineage: Bacteria > Pseudomonadota > Alphaproteobacteria > Rickettsiales > Anaplasmataceae > Mesenet. The sequence continues at coordinate 3,660 of JAVBJW010000058.1, read as the reverse complement.
CGTATATATAATCATTAGAATCTAAAAATGAATTATTGTTTGGAAGGACATTGAAATTTCTATTAACTACATCGCTGAGAGATATTTTGTTGAAGTAATCCTTTATATAATTACCAAAGTTATCCCATAAGAAATGAGTTTCACATTGAGCTTGATCATTTAAACATCCTTTGCCATCATTATCGCATCTTGTTATTTTAATCTCTTCTCCTATTGCGCTCATTATTTCACTTAGCTTTGTTGATTCTGGTAGACAGTTTAGATAATACCCACCCCCTGGACCTCTTGCAGCAGAAACCAAGCCACTTTTTCGTAGCGCAGAAATTACCTGTTCTGAATACCTCTCAGGTACAGATTGGATACCAGATATATCAGATAATTTTATAGGTATAGAAATTTTGCTTGCCAGATGAGTCATAACCATAATTGCATATCTTAATCTTGCTGTGATCAACATATTATTAAGAATTTATTGCATAACGAACTTAATTAACATATAATTAATAGTATCTATTAAATGTAATAATTAATGGTATAAAATAATAAACCACTTGTCAAGTGGGTTTTTAATTTAGGTTTATTATGGTAGAAGTATTTTTTAATAGTCCAGCTGGAAGAATAGAGGGTATATACCATCAAAGCAAGAATGTTGACTCTCCTTTAGCATTAGTTTTACATCCACACCCTCAGTATGGTGGTAATATGAACAATAAAATTGTTTGTAATCTTTATAATATCTTTGCTAACAATGGTTTTTCGGTATTAAAAATTAATTTTCGAGGTGTAGGAAAGTCAACAGGGTTGTTCGATAAGGGTATAGGTGAATTAAGTGATGCAGCTACAGCTATGGATTGGTTACAAGACAATAATACTAGTACAGTGCCTTTTTGGATTGCTGGTTTCTCATTTGGTGCATGGGTCACTATGCAACTGATGATGCGTCGCCCAGAAGTAGAAAGTTTTATAGCTGTTGCACCTCCTACTAACCAACATGACTTTTCATTTCTTTTTCCTTGCCCAGTTCCTGGACTTATCATTCAGGGTAATCAAGACAATATTTCTGAAGAAGCAGCAGTATCGCAATTAGCAAACAGATTAATTAATTCTATGGATAATAAGTATATGCAATATCATGTCATAGATGGTGCAGATCATTTTTTCCGTAATAATGCAGAAGAAATTAACACAACTGTTGATACTTATATAAGAACATGGTTGAGCAATGTTTCAACAATAAATAAAAACAACTTTGCTAAAAAAACAAGAAGAAGAATTCGCCAGCATGCATAAGTTTTATATTTAGAGTATTGTATCGAACCTGTGTTCTCTATATTACGCACTAGCCTATGTAAGCGGTTATACTCAATTAAGTTTCTATTATATCCATCATATTTTAACTTTTTTATTGGTGTCATTCGCAGATTACAATTTACGGTACAGAGTAAAATCTAATAAACCAACAAGAGCAGTTTTGTATATAGAATTGGGAAAAGCATCTAAACTTTTTTTTGCAATATCAATATAAGATTTTGCTTTTGTTATTGCTAATTCTATGGCTCTGTGACTTTCAATATAAGATACAGCTTTTTGAAAAGCATTATAATTGCGCTCTACTGTAGCCAAAGAATCTTGCCAAAACTTTTTTTCTTCTATATCAGCTAGACTATAAGATATAATAATAGGTAGAGTCACCTTACCACAGCAGAAATCATTACCTATTTTTTTACCAAAGCTATCCTGATCTCCTATATAATCCAAAGCATCGTCAATTATCTGAAATGCAATACCAAAATTAATACCAAAGCTCTTTAAAGCTTCCCTTTGTTGCATAGGTATTTCTGATATAATAGCTGCAGCTTCACATGAAGCAGAAAATAATGCCGCTGTTTTTGTTGATATAATATCAATATAATCCTGCTCTGTCATAGCAATGTTGTTACAAGCTAGCATTTGCTTTATTTCTCCACTAACGATAGTAGCGCAGGATTGTGATAAGACGGATAATACATCAAAATTTTTGCACTCTATTAACCATTGAAATGCCATTGTTAATAGAAAATCACCCACTAAAATGCTAGTTTTGTTCCCCCATATTTTATTCGCAGTATCAGCTCCTCTTCTTAGCTCACTTTTATCCAGTACATCATCATGCAGTAGAGTTGCATTATGTATAAATTCTATCGCTGCAGCTATGTATATCCTCTTATCACTTAAGCAGTTTAGCATTTTACATATGATAAACACTAATATGGGGCGCAACCTTTTGCCTCCAGCTCCAATTAGGTGTGATATTACATCTGTAACAAGAGATATCTTGCTATCTTGACTACTATTCTTTAAGAAGTCTTCCATGATCTTTAAATCATCACTTACTAAAAACGCAAAATCCTCACTGCTTTTGGGCATAAAATACTTCTTAAAGAATTAGATAAGTTTATAATATTTCCTTATGTGATTTTTTCAATATTTAAAATCTTAGAACCTGTCTTAAGAAAGATACGTTGGATTTATTAGATATATAATAAGGTATTCAAGTAATTTTTCATTTTGTATGCATTTATTTTGTTTTGGTTATGGATATGTAGCAAAATTTTTATCACAAAGGTTGATTAGTTTAGGTTGGAAGATTAGTGGTACTTCAAGCAAAATTAATGAAGACATGAGTATAAGCCTATTGGATTATAATTGTAATCTTGTGCAAGATTTACTTGCAGATGCAACTCATATTCTAGTTTCAATACCACCTAGTGGTGATAATATACTAGAAAGATATGGTAACTATTTCAAGAATGTTGAGTGGCTAGGTTATTTATCAGCAACTAGTGTTTATGGTGAACACTATGGTAATTGGGTAACAGAAAATTCAAAGACAAAGCCAATTGAAGAAAGAGGAATTAGGCGTCTTGAATTTGAAGAAAAATGGCGACAAAGTAACTTACCAGTACATTTTTTTCGTTTAGCAGCAATATATGGTCTAGGTAGAAATGCTTTGTTTGACTTAAAACTTGGACAATCAAGGAATGTAGTAAAGGAAGGTCACGTTTTTTCTCGTATTCATGTTGAGGATATAGCTAGTATATTATTCAATTCAATAAAGAAACCAAATCCAGGAGAGATATATAATTGTGCTGATGATTTTCCATCACCACAATCTGAAGTTATAGTTTACGCTGCAAATCTTCTTAAAATCCGCCCACCAACGCCAATTCACTTTTCAGAATTACCAGAATCCACCAGAAGTTTTTATAATGGAGTAAAACGCGTTAGTAACGCAAAAGTAAAAATGAATCTCGATGTGATTCTTAAGTACCCAACATATAAAGAGGGCCTAAATCACCTATTATCTCAAGAACTTAAGATTTAAATTATAAATTTTTTAATTTCCAACATCTGCTTTAGCTTTTTTTGATATTAGACCTCTGTCGAAACTTGCTTGTGAGAGGAAAGTGCTAGAAGCATATGGAACTGAAAAGCTCAAGATATATATGAGGATTTGAGTACTGGGGCGACAACGTAACGATAGGCATGAAGTTAAGGAAAAAGTATAAAGGAGATAGAATAAAGTTATCTGAGATATATTTAATGAGAGAACTAACGATGAAAAAAATAACTTACCTATCAAAAAAGCTCAATGAATTTTTCAATGAGAAAGCAAATGAA
>JAVBJW010000053.1:0-5838 GCA_031546805.1 Anaplasmataceae bacterium | reverse complement strand
TAATAAGCTGATAGGTAGTGGAGTAAGTGTGCTTTGGATTGAGCATCACTCCAATAGAATGGAAACCCTCTCCATATTCCGCTTGTAAGTAATCTATTTTCTTTCCTTCTTTATTAATAATTACTTCTTGAGATTGTAGATCATTACTTATAATAGCATTGTTGTCATACTTAATTGTAGTTTTTACAGTCTTTATAATTTTATTTAAATTAAAACTATACGCAGCTTTTGCAAATAAAATGTTTAAACTGGTATTAAGCACGCTAAAGTGTGATTTCCTATTTCCTAGATAATACTGTAGTGCAACCACTCTATTATTTTCACTTATAATATTAAGCTTAACACTTTTTTTGCCTAAATTACTTAATATAATTTCCTGCATTTTTGGTAGTAAATCATTAACATGCTGATTACCTATATCTAAGCTAAGCATTGCTTCATCATATATTCCTAAATGCTGATTATATTTGTACCTATCAAATTGCTTTTGACGCAAGAATAAAAGAAAATCATTAGCATAAATATCAAAAGCTTCAGCTTCTCTAAGATAAGCACGAATTGTGCTGTAAGGATATCCGACAGGCATTATATCTCTACCTGAATCTACTCTTGCTCTATTGATATAATTTTTATTACGCTGTTTAACCTTTGAGATGAACCGCTAACCCTATTTTTTTTAATAGTCTTTCTTGTTTGTAATAAATCTTTTTGATTATGAAGCATCTTGCTACACCATTTCGTATACAGATATATTTCACTATTACTACTACTAATATTAGTATAAAAATTCAAGTGATAAAGTGATGTTTATCTAAAAAAAAGCTGGTTTTTTACAGAAACTTTAATATGCCTTTGATTGCACTTACTTGTACTACTTGACATGACAAAGAGATTGAATTTAACATTAAAACATTTTCAACCTAAATTTACTCTCTTACGAACTCCTGTTACTACTCCAATCTTAGCACTTACTTGCTGCATGCTAGAACTTGGTTCCTCTAATATAATAGACATTGGATCAGATTGATAGAACTGTGATGAAGCTGAAACACCTTTTCTTCCAGTGCTAGGTTCTAGCTGCTCTACATTATATGTCTGCCGTACAGCATTTTTCCATCTTCCACAAGTGATAGCCAGTGAAAAAGGGATACCACCTATAAATAGGTCATTAGCACCATAATCTATATTGATATTATTTTTCTGATAAGCTTTTAAATATTTATCTTCTACCTTGATGTCACCATTTGCAGATACTACAATGGATATTTTTTCTTCCTTGTTTATTATTTTATTCTTTTTTCCTTCATGAACAGTAGATGCCCATCGGCCTGTTAGTATCATGTCACCTTTAATTATTACATAATTTTTTCTTATATTTAACTCTTCTATTTGATATTGCTCACCATTAGAATTAGTTGTATATTTTAACATCTCATTATTGATATTAATATATTCTACATATCCACTGCTATATCTTTCTTTATATATAATACTAAAAAATGCTCGCAATACAAACCTATCATGAGCACTACTATACTTTTTAAATAATGAATGCATTTGATACTTTTTATATAGAGAAACATCTTGCTTTGTATATTTATTAATTACTACATTAGGTACTTCAATAATCAGCCTTGATCGTTTTATAATATCATAAATTTTAAAATCCTTTGACTCCTCTAAACCTTCCAAAAATTTTACAAACGACTGTTTTCCATTATATCCTTCTACTTTCATAATAATAGTCTCATAGTCTACTGGTAAATTCTGTAACTTTGGTTGAGCAGTAATCACTTTAGCTGTAGCTTTATAATGATTACAATGATCAACACAAGGTATAGCCATATAGCTTATAGTTCCGCCAACTCCACCAATAACAGCAAGTTCTTGAGAGCCTGTTGCTAATCCAAATACGGCAGTACCTGTCAACACGCCAGATGCACAAAACAAGCCCAGTGTATATAATAAACTCTGTATACAGTCACTTGTTTCTGCTTCCTTCTCTCCAAAACAAAAATCAGATTCAAGTTGATTTGCCAGAATAACAAAATTCTTTTCTTTATATACTTTCTCCCCTATTGCATAGGTTATTTCATATTCCTTTACTTCATTGCTATGCATTCATCCCCCTTCTTTTTTCAAAAATTATGTTAAACTAGTATAAAAAGAAACCAAAATCAAGCAGTTTATTGTCCTTTATGGATTACCCTGCAAAGAAGATTGAGGAAATAGAAGTATGTAGTACAGTTCTAATATTAACATCAATTCTATTCTATTTTTAATATAAAATAATTGACTTAAGTATTTTATATTGTATTAGGTGTATCATATTAAGTACAGAGAAAAAGGATGCCTGTAAATGAAGGATGTATAAGTAGGTGTACAAATTTTAGCAATTGGTATTGTGGACCATCTAATACTGTTATAGGCAAAGCTGCAAGGTTTTTATGTTGTGTATCTTTTTGTTCTGTAAGTGTATCTTGCTGTGGCCTATTACACTTAATTTATACTGCTGGTGCAGCAGTAAATAAAGCTATGTTATCCTTATCGGCATCAGTCGGAATAGTTGGCTGTATCCTTACACCTCTTGCAGGTCATGCATGCTTTTCTGGTCTTGAGCTTGAAGAATATCATAACAACTCTAATGAAGTTATTACTAGGCAACCTATCAGACAATTAAACGCAGGACAAAATCTTTACGATGTTGAAAGTTTATTTCCTTATAATAATGAATTAACATTAATGTACGATAATCCACCATCACCTCCTCCTGCTTATACTGAGTTTGCGTTATCAGTAGCGGGTATATCAATGCCGCTATATAATACTGAATCAACGTTCTCAACAGTAACCAGAACAACAGAGACCACTATCTGTTCAGATACATTAAATTTGCCATCTTATGAAGAAGCTATAAGCAGTTCAGTATTCACTTTAATACCTCACAATCAACAGCCTTCTGCTAGCATAAGCCAGGTAGTGATTTCATCTCAAGGACAAATTGAACCCGCACGTTTATGAAAAATCTTGGTACTTTTCCTTTTATGTAATTTTAACATATTCTGTTTTTACCACTTACAGATTATTAACAGTGCTGTCAATTTTATATTTCAAGAATCAAGAAAACCTTACTTGAGTTAGCTATACAATGAGTCATGCAAGAGGCTTAATGCTACTTAATTAATAAATTTACCAAAATTGATACAAGTGCTTTGTAGCTGCATCAAGCTTACATTTCCATGAAAATAATCTCTATTATACATATGCCAATAAAATATGCTAAAAATAATATATTGACTTCAATGCCTTTACGCTATTTAATGCCATTTTTAACATATGAGGATAAAATGAATTTAAATGATAATTTACATGAAGCTGCAGAAAGTGTCGATCTTGATGCAGTATATGGGCTTATTGAGGAGCGAATTATAAATTTTAATTTATATACAGCTGCAGAAGGTGGTGATCTTAATATGGTTCGTAAGTTTATTGATCAAGGGAATGATGTTAACATTCAAGATAAGCATGGTAAGACTCCTCTGCACTATGCTGCTGGTTATGGTCAATTAGAGGTAGTGCAAGAGCTTGTAAAGAATGGTGCTGATATTAATGCTAAGGACAATCTGAACACTACTCCTCTGCACTATGCTGCTAGAGATGGTCACTTTAATGTAGTACAAGAGCTTATAGCAACAAAGAAGGTTGATGTTAATGCTCAAGATGAGAATGGCTATACTCCTCTGCACGAGGCTGCTATAAATGGTAAATTAGGGGTAGTAAGAGTGCTTATAAAAAAGAAGGCTGATCCTAATGCTAAGAATAATAATGGCAAAACACCGTTGGATTTGGCGCGTGAAAACAATAAAAACGACATAATTGAATTTCTCACACCAAAACGTACGCGTCGTGAAGCTTATACAAGTAATTCAACTGCACGAATAGCTACACCTCATCAGGTTAGTGGCCACCCTCAAATACAACACTTAAATGGTCAAGGCAACAATAGTATTGCATTGCCAGAAGTAAATAGTACCGTAGTTGGTAATGCTACAATGCTGTTGGAATTAATTGCAAGGAAGTTTACAGGGAAAAAGTACGCACCTTCTGTAGGTCCGTTATCCAAAGATAAGTACGTAGAAGAAAGGGTGGACAGTATTGAGCAAGTATTGAAAGGAGCATTAAATAAATATAGCGAACAGCCTAGAACTCACCTGGATAATATTTCTGTTAAAAGTAATGTTACTACAGGGCTAGATCTATAAGCTTTTTTACTGGCCTGTAAGGTTTTTTATAAGGGATGTCACCTTTTTAATTTGGCTGGAATCTGCACCATTAACCCCAAGATTCCAGTCACTTTCAATTGTAAGCTCTATTAAAAGGTTGGGATTATGCTTTACAAGATTAGTATGATCCCCAGGGTGTAACCATCTATACTGTGGTAATGCCTTAGTTTTGACAAGCTGTTTGCTTAGGTATCCATCATAATATCCCCAAAAGATTTAAAGGTTTCTTGCGAATTTTAATTTTAGAAAAAACACATCCCTCTCCAGCGCCAACCAAAATTCAAATATTTACTTTACTCTCAAAACTGTAAAAAAGGACCTATGTTTTAGAGAAAAAAGGTTAATAATGCAATATTATGGAAAATAAAACAAAGGGTTGTTTGAGGTATAATTTGGTGTGAAGGTATACATGTATGTAGAATATACCTGGCTACTGTTGCGAGTTTTAAGCTATGCTAAAATTAAAATAGAGAGTGGTTCGCAGTATACGTTATGGTGGGCGATGACAGGCTCGAACTGCCGACCTCCTGGGTGTAAACCAGATGCTCTACCAACTGAGCTAATCGCCCTAATTTCTGATAATGAATTTATAATATTATATTATTTCACAAATTATAAAAGAAAAAAGTAGAAAATACTAGGGGTAGCTTATAATATAAAGTATATTTTATGTTGATAAACTATGACTACTTTTCCAGATATAAGACTCAGACGAAAACGTTTAAACAACTGGTTGCTTAATCTAACACGAGAAAATGAGCTATCGGTTAATGATCTTATTCTGCCATTATTTGTGCATAGCAATGAAGGGGTATATGAACCTATTTCTGGCTTGCCCGATATAAGATGCTATTCTATACACGAACTGCTTTCAATAGTTGCAAAAGCAAAAAGCTTAGGTATAAACGCTATTGCTCTTTTTCCTGTTGTAGAAGATAGTTTAAAAACTGAAATTGCTGTAGAAGCTTATAACCCAGATAATCTAATTTGTTCAGCTATTCGTGCAATAAAATCAGAATTTTTAAACGAGATAGGAGTAATTGCAGACGTTGCACTTGATCCATATACTACGCATGGGCATGATGGTATTGTGATAGGAACTCAAGTTGCAAATGATGAAACTATACCTGTTTTGTGCAAGCAAGCATTAGTTTTAGCCGCTGCTGGGTGTAATATAGTTGCACCATCTGATATGATGGATGGGAGAGTTCAAGCAATAAGGAAATCTTTAGATAATAGTAATTTTCAAGATGTATTGATATTGTCTTATGCAGTTAAATACTGTTCAAGTTTTTATGCTCCATTCCGGCAAGCAGTAGGTTCATGCTTGTTATCAGGTTCGATTGATAAAAGCAGTTACCAGTTAGACTTTGGCAATACGAAAGAGGCAATGCGTGAAATGCAAATGGATATAGATGAAGGTGCAGATATTATTATGATAAAACCTGGAATGCCTTATCTTGATATCATTAAAGTTGCAGCAAATAATTTTAATATACCTATTTTTGCTTATCAAGTAAGTGGTGAATATGCAATGCTTAAGGCTGCATCTCAA
>JAVBJW010000003.1:0-12685 GCA_031546805.1 Anaplasmataceae bacterium | reverse complement strand
CCTCTCAAATTGAAAGAGGTCTAACACTATTCAGATTCTACCTACCTAAGCTCTGTTACCTAAGAGTAGCCTCTGCTACCTTGTCTCTCCAGACTGGTACTCTCTTTATACCATATGCACTCACAACCATGGAAGCATAATTTTGCTAAAACTATCTATTTCTTTAATCTCCCTTCTATGACCTTTCTGATAACCAGAAGCTGATTTAACACTACCTCCATTCTTTTTCATCATCGGTATACCGTTTTCTCGTCAATATTGAACATCTCGCTTATAGCTTTCATACTCATCCTTTTTTCATCTACGGCCTTAATAACAAACTCTCGCAAGTCTTCACTATATGATCCTGGCATTTTACCCTCTGTTTTTGTTTAATACACCACTCTTATCATATAATCTAATCAAGAATAAGCTTATCTTGGTTAGCTATAACATGAATGCAAGGGATTAAGTTTTTTAATACGGTTAGACGTGTGTTTGGTTCTCTTTTATAATCCTCTAATACAGTCAATAATCTATAAACCTCTGTGTTACTCTCTAAAACGAGATTTAATCGTTCATCATCAGTAAGATGTTGCTCGATGTTTTTACTTATATCACTTGCTCCTTGCAGCTTTGCGTTGCACAAAAAATTCCTTAAAATATCTTCATGATATGTTTTTAATATAATACCTTTTATGATAGAAATAAAATATTTATGTATAAAAGATAATTCTTTGTGAGAACTACAGCGCTTTTTAACTTTTTTAAATTCTGCAATTAGCTCTTTTCTATCAGTTTCATTGTTTATATATTGAGAAATAGCTTTAGCACTTTCTGTCTTATCTCCATTCCTATATATTTCAATTAGCCGACTTAAATGAAGATTTTTTTTGATTGCTTCAAACGCTGTTAAACACTTTTTAAGACTAGAATTGTGATTTATTTTTTTTCTATCATCCTTACTTAAAGTTGCATCATAAACTAAAAGTAAGAAGAAAATTTCTGGGGATTTATGAGGTGTTAAATATGATGTTAAATATGATGTTAAATATATAGATATTGGTGTCTCTTTTTTAATATTTTTAGCATTAACATTTGCACTATTCTCTAAAAGAGTTAGTACCACCTTTGTATTTTGAGACTCAGCAGCCTCATGTAGAGGTGTGTTGTCATTATTATCTTTGGCATTAACATCTATATCTTTTTGCTGTAAAAGCAGCCGTACCACCTTTGTTTTTTCATACCTAACAGCCTCATGTAGAGATGTGCTGTAATAATGATCTCTGGCATTAACATCTGCACCATTCTCTAAAAGCAGCTGTACTATCTCTGAATTTCCATACCTAACAGCCTCATGTAGAGGTGTGTTGTCATGATCATTTTTAGCATTAACATTTATATCTTTTCGCTGTAAAAGCAGCTGTACCACCTCTAAATTTCCTAATCTAGCAGCATTATGTAGAGGTGCAATACCACAAGAATCTTTTGTATTAACATCTATTTCATTCTGAGCCAAGAGATACCTTACTATTGCTATATCTCTATTCTTAGATGCATCTAGTAATTCTTCATTAGGTGTCATAATTAAATTTCCTTAAGTTTTAAATTAAAGTACTAACTATTTTATTTATTTTGTCAATACTTTTATAATTTAAAGTTACCAATGCAATTACGAAAGAGATCTAATATAATTTAAGTAGAGATTTTTAGAACCTGTATTGAAATTCAATGAATAACTATCTTTTTTCTGATATCACAAATATACCTGGAATCAATAAAACAATACAAAAAGTATTAGGTAAACTCTGTGGAAGAAGGGTAATAGATCTGCTTTTTTACCGTCCTTATAACTATATAGATAGAAGACCCACTTTACTTACGGCAAAACCAGGTGAATATACCACCTTTATCGCTACAGTACATGAACACAAACCGCCTGCTATGAGAGATAAGCCTTATAGAGTGATTTTAAAAGTGGAAGCACAAACTCTAACATTGGTATTTTTTCGTTATTCAATTAGCTATTTAAAACAAGTTTTGCCCATAGATCATGCTTGTTTAATTAGTGGTAAGTTAGAAATTTTTTTAGGGCAATTGCAAATTACACATCCAGACTATATATCGCCTAATATTGCTAATTTTAATGAAATATCTCGTATAGAGCCAGTTTACCATTTAAGCCGTGGTATTACTAATAGAAAAATATTGGCAATTATTTCTTCAATATTTAAGGTATTACCTGAATTTGACGAATGGATAGACAGTAGCCTTATTAAAGAAAAAGGGTGGCAAAGTTTTCAAGTTAGCTTAATGACATTACATCGTCCAAATTCTTTAGAGGAAATAAGACCGTGCCGCTTAAGGCTTGCCTATGATGAACTTATAGCTCAGCAAATAGCTCTAAGAATTGCCAGATATAAACAAGTAGGAGAAAAGGGACGAGAATTTTTAATTAAAAATCAATATAAAGATCAGATTTTAAAAAAATTAACATTTGAGCTTACACAAGATCAAATTAAGGCAATAGCTGATATATCTAGTCAGCAGAAATCTAGATATCGTATGATCAGACTTTTGCAGGGTGATGTTGGTAGTGGAAAAACAATAGTTGCTTTTTTTGCGATGTTAAATGCTGTTGAAAATAATTCTCAGGCAGCACTCATGGCACCAACAGCAATACTTGCAGAGCAACATTACAACTGGTTCAAAGAAGTACTGTCAGAAATTGATATAAAAGTTGCTTTACTTACTAGCAAAATCAAGAAAAAAGAAAAAAAAATAATAATTGCTGATTTGCAAGACGGTAATTTGAATATAGTAATTGGCACACATGCTCTATTTCAGGAAAAAGTTTTATTTAAAGACTTAGCATTAGCTGTGATAGATGAGCAGCAAAGATTTGGAGTAATGCAAAGAAATAGCCTAATTCAAAAAGGAAGTCACACAGATATTTTATTTATTAGTGCAACACCAATTCCAAGAACGTTGCAGCAAGCACTGTATGGCGATATAGAATATTGTAGCCTCAGAGAAAAACCAAAATGTAGGATGCCAATCAATACTGTCGCTATAAATATCAAAAAAATGTCTGATGTAGTATTGCGTCTGCAACAAGCAATTAACTCCGGACAAAAAGCATATTGGATTTGTCCATGCATAGAAGAAAATGAAACTTTAAACGTAGCTGCAGCTGAAGAACGTTTTGCCCAACTGCAAAAAGTGTTTGTAAGTAGAAAAATAGGGCTAGTACATGGTCGCCTAAGCCAAGAACAAAAGGATCAAATAATGCTCTCTTTCCGTAATAGTGAAATCTCGTTACTTGTTGCAACAACTGTAATAGAAGTTGGCATAGATGTGCCAGATGCAACCATAATTGTTATAGATAACGCAGAAAAGTTTGGTCTATCACAATTACATCAGTTACGTGGTAGAGTAGGTCGTGGCAATAAACCATCATTTTGCATACTTTTATATGATCAATTAAGCAAATCCTCATACTTAAAACTTAAAACTATGAGAGAATCGCAAGATGGGTTTTATATCGCCCAGCAAGACATGTTATTGCGTGGTAGTGGCGATGTTTTAGGAACTAAACAGTCTGGAAGTATAGAATTTAAATTTGCTGATATTTATAAAGACGTGGAACTGCTTAATATGGCTTATAATACGGCAAAGGAGATTATAGAAAGCGACCCAGCTCTAGCTCAAGATAAACACCAACCATTAAAAGAATTATTGAGCATTTTTAGCCACGAAACAAAATTTGAGTTTTGAGCTGATTGCTATTAGACCCCTTTTAAAATTGGTAAACAATGAAAAACAAAAAAGAACCTATTGACCAAGAAACAAAAGAAAGAAAATCGCGAGCTTGCAAGACAGAGAATGATAGTAGAAAATGTGATTGGATTGCTCAAAAGATTTAAAATTATCACAGATAGATATCGAAATAGACGAAAGCACTGCAGTTTGAGATTTAATTTATTGCTGGAATTTACAATTTAGAGTTAATCTAACGAGTTATGTAAGAGACCTAATATCTCATGTTTAACGGAATTTTCAACAAAAATATAATATAAGATTTAATATTGTATTGTAAATTTGAAGCATGCCTTTTAATTAATTCCAATTTTTAGATCTCTTACTCCGTTTTAGTAATAGTTCGTCTCCCGGTAGGCTTATGTCTTTAATCTTGCTCCTATATCCTGTTTGGTAGTCAAATACCGGCTTTATGCTTCCTCCATTTTTTCGCCACCAGTCTTCTCATCGATACTGAACACATTACTGACATCCTTCATCGTCATTTTTTCTCGTCTACCACTTTTAAAACTAATTCCCGCAGATCTTCGCTATATGGTCCTAGCATTTCTTTCCTCTATTTACTTATCATACTGCTATTACCATAAATTATCTTCAACTTTGTTGCTTTTGCTATACTTGCAGGATCCATAAAAAATATTACAAATTCAGAACCTATCAACAGGAGTATAAATGACGCAAATCAGCTGATTTTCATTTTCTGTACAGAGTAACCACGGATAAAATCTTGAACTGTGCATTGGGTTTTTCCTTCCATCTGCAAAATCTTAGGAACTAGTACGCTATAGTTATTGAGCTTTATATGCATATTACAGTTTATAATTGTGCCTAACTCTGTATCTTGTTTATCTTCATAATAGTTAGCATCCAATATTTTTACTCGCTTACCATCTAAATAAAAAAAAGCTTTTGGATACAAAGCTCTGATCTTTCTACATGCAATCTCAGCACTATCATGCAGATAAATCCTATAGTCTTCTATTTTATTTGCATACGAGGCTTCATTTGAGCATTGTTTTACAGGAATTAATTTGTCAATATCATTTAGTACTTCTAAAAGTAGGTCGCTGCCTAACACGGATAGTTTATCATGCAAAGTTTGATAATTATCGTTTTCACCAATATCGATATTGCGCTGCATAAATATCGGACCAGTATCTAGATGCTCATCAACCTGCATTATTGTTACTCCGGTTTTTTTATCCCCAGCTAAAATTGTACGCTGCACAGGCGCTGCACCACGCCATCTTGGTAATAAAGATGGATGAATGTTAATACATCCATACTTTGGGATGGTTAAAAGTGTTTTTGGTAGAATTAAACCATAAGCAACAACAATAACCACATCAGGACGTAAACTTCTAAATAATTCTATTTCATCATTTGCTTTAAAAGAAACAGGAGTGCAGACATTGATATTATTTTTGTCTGCAATTAAGTGTACAGGAGTCTTGGTAATTTTTTGTCCACGGCCCGCAGGTTTAGGAGATTTAGTGTAAACAGCAACTATATTATATCCTGTTTTTATTAATGATAGCAGTGGTGCAACAGAAAAACTTGGTGATCCCATGAAAATTATTCTCATTAATCCCTCACATATAAGTTGCTAATGCTTAACATAAATCCTAATAATTTACTATAGTCTTTAAAACGCGTAATAATGAGAAATTATTATAAAGATTTAGAGTTGAAGCTATGCAAGGAGTAATGGTTAATTAAAAAGCATGCCTCAAATTAACTATTCCAGGAACAATATTAAATCTCAAATTATATTTCTTTTGAAAATTGCGGTAAACATGAGACATAATTTTAAATATCTTTATCTCACTAATTTTATTTCCTACCCTTATCCTCAATGAAGCAAGTTTTTTGTCATGCTCCATTTTGCTTTGGTGTCAGTGATTTTTTTGGCATTGCCAAGCATATGACCATCTGAGAAACGCAAGAATAAGCCCATAGTATTTATTTGAGTGATACCAAAATGGCAGAATTTTCTTCTGTATGACGCTTTAAACCAAGATTTTTTTGAAAATACAACCAATTTAATTATATTTTTTGTTTCGCAGATGGTCTATAGTAGATTAGGTAGCAGTTGCTGTAGTTGCATGTTTTGCTACAATAAAAATTAGCGAAAAAGTTAGTAGAGAAAAAGACAATAATTCAGATATATGTGTATTGAACGCACCTAAAACAAAAATTAATTTTTTAAAAAGATCTGAGACTCTTTGTTGACTTTTCAATACTTTTACTACGGCACTTCCCAAAGCAAATGAACATTTATGAAATAGAGGAATGGCATAGTGTGGATTTGAAGGGTTGCATCTAGTAAAAAAAGGAAAGTTAAATTTTTGAAATTCTTCTTTTGTCAGGCCTGTTAATTGGTACAGAACATATTTGCTATTTTTGTATGACTTGTAGCCATTTTCTTTTCTGCTCTCAACCGATAGTGTAAACTTAAGAGTTGATTTTTTATTAATTATTATCTATATTGCACCTACTAACGAAGGCCCTGAGAGGTTTATGAGCAACACGGCATACGAAATTATTGAACATGAATATGATGTAGTAGTTGTTGGTGCAGGTGGAGCAGGTTTGCGTGCAACCCTCGGCATGACGGCTGAAGGTCTTTCTGTTGCTTGTGTTTCTAAGATATTTCCAACACGCAGTCATACTGTTGCTGCTCAAGGTGGAATTAGTGCCGCACTTGGCAATGTATCAGAAGATGATTGGCGCTGGCATATGTATGACACAGTAAAAGGATCAGACTGGCTTGGTGATCAGGATGCTATAGAATATATGTGTAAAAATGCTATGCAGGCTGTGGTTGAACTTGAGCATTATGGAGTGCCATTTTCGCGTACAAGTGATGGTAAGATATATCAAAGACCATTTGGTGGGATGACTACACAATTTGGTAAAGGAAAGCCAGCAGTGCGTACTTGTGCCGCTGCAGATAAAACAGGTCATGCAATTCTTCATGCTTTATATCAACAGTCTTTGCGATTTGGTGCTAAATTTTTTGTTGAGTATTTTGCAATTGATCTTCTGATAGATGAAGATGGAGTATGTCGCGGTGTTATTGCTTGGTCTCTTTGTGATGGTACGCTTCACAGATTTCGTGCTCACATAGTAGTGCTGGCAACAGGTGGCTACGGGCGCGTTTATTTTTCTGCAACTAGCGCCCATACCTGCACTGGTGATGGTAATGCTATGATTGTTAGAGCTAAGTTACCGCTTGAAGACATGGAATTTGTGCAATTTCACCCAACCGGTATATATGGCTCTGGTTGTTTAATAACAGAAGGATGTAGAGGAGAGGGTGGATATTTAGTTAATTCTAGCGGTGAGAGGTTTATGGAGCGTTATGCTCCAAAGGCAAAAGATTTGGCTTCCCGTGATGTTGTCAGCAGAGCTATGACAGTAGAGATAAGAGAAGGTAGAGGGGTGGGACCAAAAAAAGACCATATATATTTAACTATAGCACATCTTGATCCAGAAGTAATAAAACTTAGATTGCCTGGAATTAGTGAAACTGCAAAGACTTTTGCTGGTGTTGATGTAACATGTGATCCAATACCAGTAATTCCAACAGTTCATTATAACATGGGAGGGGTTCCAACTAACTATCATGGCGAAGTGCTCACGGTAAAAAAAGGAAAAACAGAAGTTATACCTGGTTTATTTGCAATTGGTGAAGCTGCCTGTGTCTCTGTTCATGGAGCTAATAGGCTTGGTTCTAATTCACTACTCGATTTAGTTGTATTTGGCCGTAGTGCAGCAATTAGAGCAAAAGAATTGTTAAAGTCAGATAATTTTCATAAGCCTTTGAACAAAGAATGTGAAGAGTGGATTATAGATAGGTTTGATAAAATGCGTTTTGCTTCTGGAAAAACGCGTGTGTCTAGTATTCGCAGTAAAATGCAAGAGATTATGCAGAAATATGCATCAGTTTTTCGTACAACTGAGTCTTTAGAAGAAGGTAGAAAGAAAATAAAGGAAGTTGCATCTACTATGGCTGATATAAGTATAAGTGATCGTAGTATGATTTGGAATAGTGACTTAGTTGAGGCACTCGAGTTAGCTAACATGATGCCACAAGCAATTATGACTATGGAATGTGCAGCAAATCGGACAGAAAGTAGAGGTGCCCATGCACGTGAAGATTTCCCAGAGCGTGATGATCAAAATTGGATGAAACACAGTTTAGCTTGGCTGGACAGAAATAATAACGTAAAAGTTGATTATAAAGAAGTATCTGCAAAAACTCTCAGTGATGAAGTTAACTACTTTCCTCCAGAGAAACGAGTGTATTAAGTTCTGTGTTCACAGTCTAAAGTGAATAGCTATAAAATAATAAGATGGATTGGTCAATAAAACATCAAACCTAATGTTTTGTTGATTGCATCAACCTATTGCTAAACAGTTGGTTTTTGTTAAATTTTAGTCGATTTTTTGCTTATGCATAGATTCAATGAAACTGGCATTATTTTTTGTAACCATAAGCTTATCATATAAGAATTCCATTGCATCTATAGATCCCATAGGAGCAAGAATTCTACGAAATATCCATATTCTAGCAAGTGTATTTTGATCAATCAAAAGTTCTTCTTTTCTTGTTCCAGATTTTGTAATATCAATAGCTGGAAATATACGCTTATCTGCAAGCCTGCGGTCAAGCACTATTTCAGAATTACCTGTACCTTTAAATTCTTCAAAAATTACTTCATCCATTTTTGAGCCTGTATCTATTAAAGCCGTCGCTATTATAGTTAATGATCCACCACTCTCTATATTACGTGCAGCACCAAAAAAACGCTTTGGTCTTTGTAATGCATTTGAATCTACTCCTCCAGTTAAAACTTTTCCTGAAGATGGAACTACTGCATTATATGCACGTGCAAGACGAGTTATTGAATCAAGCAGAATAACCACATCTTTTCCATGCTCAACTCTTCTTTTTGCTTTTTCTATCACTATTTCAGCCAATTGAACATGCCTATAAGCAGGTTCATCAAAGGTAGAACTTATTACTTCACCTTTAACAGAACGCACCATATCTGTAACTTCTTCTGGCCTCTCCCCTATTAGCAGAACTATTAATTCCACTTCAGGATGGTTTGTAGCAATAGAATGAGCCATTTGTTGTAACAATACAGTTTTACCAGTACGAGGAGGGGCAACTATTAATGCTCTTTGTCCTTTTCCTAATGGCGCTACTATATCTACTGCACGTACACCAACACTTTTCTTGTCACTACTATTTTCACATTCAAGTAGTATTTTTTCATCTGGATATATAGGCATCAAATCATCAAAATGTGCATATTTTTTTACATTTTTTGCTCTAATAGAATTAATCTCAGGTGCATCATCAAATAGCGTAAAATAACGTTCTTTATTTCCAGGAGGCTTTATTTGACCCCTTACTACATCTCCTGTACGTAAATTAAATCTATTTATTTGCTTATTAGAAATATAAATATCATCAGAACTTGCTGCATAATGAGCTTTTGCTGAGCGTAAAAAACCAAAACCACTAGGTAATATTTCTGCTACACCACTACCCCAAACAGTTTTTCCTTCATCTGCAGCTTTTATTACGAGATTGAATATTATATCCTGTTTTAACATCCTACCGTTATTTGGAATTTTTTCTTTTTCTGCTAGTTCTAACAATTCTTCTACTGTTTTATCTTTTAAATTACTTAAATCTAACTCACCATCAGTATCTTTGTTTCTACTAGGAATTCTTGTTAGCAAGTCACTTGCATTATCGTATTCGTTTTGACTTTGATAACCTTCATCTTCTTGCATTCGTTCTTTTTTATGATTATTTAAAGAGTTAATTCTTTGATTATCAGCATCTTCATTAACTGATTTATTATTTCCTTGAACAGTTGAGTAAACATTATTTACTTTACTAGTATAAGTACTTTTATTGCAAGCAAGCAATCTATTTTGCTCTTTTCCAGTTTCGCTGGATTGTTGTTTGTCTTTCATTTGATATTCTTTAACTAAAACATTATTCTCATTTTTTATTATTTCTGACATATTTAGTACTTCCTATTATAACATTGAATACAATTTACATTAATTTGCACATTACCCAAAAAAGTTAATTAATACAAACACCGCAAAAGTAAGATTGGTTTTTTAACTTAAGAAAAGCTAAAACTATGAAAACCACTTAATTACATTTAATTAATAACATTGTTATGTCAACTGATTTTTTCTTATATAAGGAATATAAATCGATAGCTTTTATCTTATTTATTCACCATTTAGCTTCTTTACATTTACTAATCTCTGAGCCTTTTCTATTTCCATCTTAGCATGTAATACCACATTATCTAACTCATCTTGTGAGCACAAGCCAAGCAATACAGGATCACGAGGTTTTATACTACTCATCTTCCAATGAGCTTTATTTCGAATTGAAATTATAGTACTTTTAGTTGTTCCAATTAATTTTACTATTTGTGCATCACTCATCTCAGGATGATATTTTATTATCCAACAAATCGCATCTGGCTTATCACGACGCCTTGCGATTGGTGTATAACGAAATTTTGTTTTATTCATATGCTGACATGACACTTTATTTAATTTTAAAATTCTATTTGGATCATTTTGACAATTATTAATTTCTTCCTCTGTAATTTGACCCATTTCAATAGGATTACACCCCTTAATATCAGCCTCTTTATCTGCTATTAACTTCACTTCCAGATAATGTAAATTACAAAACGCTGCGATTTGATGAAAAGTCAACGAAGTATTATCCACCAACCATGTTGCAACTGCTTTTGGCATAAGAAGTACTCCATTGTTATTAGAAGAATTTTTCTTATTTTTTTTATCCAAAAGAAAATTAGTGGAGATTGCTGTCATTACCTAACCCCATACCATTTGTGATCATTATTATAAATAATAAAGTAATAAAATAAAAAAAATATTAAAGCCCATATAATTATTTTATTAAAAACTAAAATCATTGTCAAGTTATTGAGTAAAAAATATAAAATATCTAGAGTTGTATAATTTAACATATTGAGCCATTATACACTATTTTTAGTACTACCACTTTCAATAATTTTAATAAATACTTTTGTAAAATTATAGTCCTAATTTGGGATTCATAATCTAATTGGCGGATATCCTTTGGAAATTTGCGTGCTTTGCAATTTTGAATTTGGTGTTGAACAACAATATATTATTAACCCTGCAGGAATCGATATTGCTGCTAGAACTAAACCATTCATTTTATAAGATTGCTTAGAAGAAGTAAATATAATATAGCAGCTGCTCCTAAAAACGCTAACATTGTTAATGCTCCATAAATCAGTGGTCTTTTACTTTTTGAAGCAAGTGCCTTCTGTACTAAAGGTTTGGAGTCGCTTGCTTTGTTCTCTACTGTGCTATTAATGGCTTGAGCACATCGTTTTTGGATATCACTTTCCAACTTATTTTGTTTCTTATTTAACCCATCTATCGATTGTGTAAACTGCTTGTCAAGTGTGCTTGAATCAGTAGACATTTCTATAGAATCTTTTATATTGTCCTCAGTATTTTTGCTAGGTAGTGTCGACATATAAAGCCATAGTTGTATAATGCTTCTTTTGTATGAGGAAAGAGATGTTATACGACTTAAAAGATGAGCAATGGGAGAGGATAAAAAACAGTTTACCAGGAAAAGAAGTGGCAGGAGTGCAAGAGATAATAGAAAATTCATGGCAGCAGTAATGTGGATAGGTAGGACTGGAGCACAGAGGAGGGCTTTACATACAGAATATGGCAAATGGTCAAATAAAAGATTCGTGAGGTGGGCAAATGATTTTCTAGCTGTTGACGATATGGTAGATTCGACAATCATAAGAGCACTATCTGTATGCAGCCCCGGTCGGCATTGTTGCATAGCTAATGAATTTTAGAGTGGTAATAGAGGTAGAAAAGTCTTTAAATGTGAGAGGTTATCAAAGTATTTTATTGTAAAATAAGAATTTTCCAAACAAATATGCCACAAAAAATGAGAGTCAGCAACAAAAGAGAATATAACGAATTTCTCGAGAAAAGAGGAAATATTTTTCACTTTATTGATGAAGTAATAGAAAATTGGTATGAAAACAGTCCAAGGCGGCAACAATGTTTATAGTGATAGGGCTGTAATTTTAATACATATACCTATTTAGGATAGGTTTAAGGCAGGCAGTAGGTTTTGTAAAATAGAAAAGATAGGAAAGGATTTGAAAGCTATTCCCAAGCTTCTAGAAGACTAAGTAAGCTCAATATGAAGATCATAGGGTAAATAGAAGATGATATAGAAAATATTGAAATTGTTATGGATAGCACAGCATTTATAATAATGCATAATAAAGATAATGTCGAAACAAGAAAATATAATAGAGCAGTAAGAAAACTACATAAATATAAGTAGCAAAAAAGTAATAGCCGTCAAGTATACCATTTACGGGACAGTATATTAGCATGCAGTATGCTTGAAAAAATGGATGTACAATATTTTATCTCTTCGTGCGGATGCATTTTATGATGCGTATATAAGATTTGTAAGGAACTTAATTAAACCTATAATCCGACCCATAAAGAATGCAACAGTTCGTAAAAAAAAGGATTGTCTATCAGAAAGAAACAATAATGTTATACAATCTTATGAAAACTATGAAGATGGTATAAAAGAATGGAAAATAATATGGCTTAAGATCACATATTGAAGGCTTTTTCTTTAGGTTCAAAAAAACATTTGGATTTAGCTTGAAAAATAAGTCTGAAATGAATCGTGAAAAAGAGCTCCTTATTAAATGCTACTTAATGAATATATTTACTGACATTGGTATGCCAAAGTTTGAAATGGTTATTTAGCACTCTTAAT
>JAVBJW010000031.1:0-15750 GCA_031546805.1 Anaplasmataceae bacterium | reverse complement strand
TTCATTTGCTTTCTCATTGAAAAATTCATTGAGCTTTTTTGATAGGTAAGTTATTTTTTTCATCGTTAGTTCTCTCATTAAATATATCTCAGATAACTTTATTCTATCTCCTTTATACTTTTTCCTTAACTTCATGCCTATGGTTCAACACTTCCAAATAAATAAATTGTTCATCTTAATTAGGTATCTAAGCTTACATCTTCGTTATATTAAGAGTATATTATGAATGCTTTGTATCCAGAGTTTGCGCCCATAACAAAACGTACCATTGCTTGGTGTATTGATAAAGCTGTTCTTTTAATTTTGATTTTGGTAATTAATATATTTTTTGTTAAACATATGGATATATCTCTTCTTCAGCATAAAATGACTTTTAATATGACAACAACCACTCCTTTCATACCAACTTCAGATGGTATGATGCGTTCCACTTACAGTATGAAGCATACTATAGATAGTAAAATATTAACATGGATATTATTAGATTATTTATATTATATTCTTGCCATTTTTTTATCTAATCAAGCAACAATAGGACAATATTTAATGAACATACGTGTTGTTAGGCTTGATGGAATTAAGATTGAAGCAAAACTAGCATTTATAAGAAACTTATCTTATTATTTTCCTTATTTTCCAGCATTAATAGGCATAAGTATATTTTTTGTTTATATAATAGCACTTGGTGGATCATTATCATTATTTAGATTTATTCCTACTTATATACTAATTATAAAATCTATATTGTGGATTACAGGTCTTATAATTATTCCATATTGGTATCTAATGGCAATCTTCTCTGATAAAAAACAAACTATGTCTGATAAGTTATGCAATGTTATTGTTGTATCTAACACTAGGGCTCAATTAATACCTAAAAGAACAGATCACCATTTAGATAAAATTAGATCCTCATAGGCATTATTAGATGTAAAGCATTTGCTGAATTTATATCTTTTATCAACACAGCACTGTTGTTATCATAAAATGTAAACTCACACATACCTTTTATACAAGATAAGACTTCAAGTAAATAACGTGAGTTAAACCCCATTTCTAACTCACTGCCACTATATTCAACTGTTAGATTTTCAATAGCATTACTACAATCAGATGATGTGGCATATAAAACTAACTCATTATTTTTTAGAGAAAATTTAATAGACTTAACCTTATCTAAAATGACAACAGAAACTCGATCTATAGCATTAGCAAGTTTATTACTATCAACCGTTAAAGATACACCATTAGCAGAAGGTATAATTGCATTATAATCTGGAAAAACTCCATCTACTAATTTAGATGTTAAGACATATTCTGCACATATAAATTGAATTTTTTTATGCGATAGATTAACGATTAAATCATGCTTTTCATCTAAGATTTTTAAAACTTCCAGTACAGTTTTGCGTGGAACTATTACTCTAAACTCGCCATTGATATGTTCTGGGTTAATATTTGTATATGATAAACGATGACCATCAGTTGCAACACAATAGAGATCCTGCTTACAAGTGTGAATATAAACACCATTTAAATTATAACGCGTATCATCCAAAGACATAGCAAACTTTATTTTAGTGAGCGAGTTGAAAAAATCTGAAGCTGGTAACTTAAAATTAAAGGTAAAATCGCTCTCTTCAATAAAATGAATTTTTCCTGATGTCACAATCGGTATTGAAAAACTTGCACTACTACACACTATAGATAGCTTATTGCCACTTAATTTAAACTCAACATCTAGCCCAGTTGGCAATTTTCTAATAATATCATGCATAATGTGCGCTGAAACTTTCACCTCTCCTTCAGTGAAAATCTCCGCTGTCAGTGAAGCAATTATAGAGACATCAAGGTCAGTGGCTGTTAGTGTTATAAGATTTTGATACGCCTTAATTTGAACACAAGATAAGATATCTATAGCATTACGTCGTTCAACTACTCCACTGATGCAAGATAATGCATTTAAAATACTTTCTCTATTTATAGTAAAGCTTAATACTGTAATTGCTTTTTCTGTCATTAACATGTAAGTGTTTTTTAGCTAAAATAGCATTCATACTTTATTAAAAGTATAATAATATTATAGCCTGCAATTTATTAAAATCAAAGAATAAGTTAAATGATAAAAAAAACACCAAAAGCAATACTGTTTGATTGGGATAATACGTTGATCGATAGCCAACAAAGTGTAGATGCTGCGCTCAATTATACATTAAAAAAAATTGGCAATAATGGTTCATTGATTAGTAGACACAGCCATATTTCAAGAAAAGAATATTTAATTAGTTTATTTGGTGATAGATGGCTAGAAGCAAATATAATATATCAACAATATTTAGATCAACAAGCATTTACAGAAGATCTCAAACTCAATTTAGGAGTGATAGAAATGCTTGAAGAGTTAAAACAGTACAATTTGTATTTAGCAATAGTAAGCAATAAAGAAGGTACCAATCTGCGCCAGGAGGTTGCTCATTTAGGTTTGAATGATTATTTTAAAAAAATTGTTGGTTCCAGAGATACACCTGAAGATAAACCATCACCGCTTCCTGTTTTATTTGCTTTGGAAGGTAGTGATATTAAACCAAGTAACGAAGTATTATTTATTGGTGATAGCATAACTGATGTACATTGCGCTATAAATGCAAACTGCTTACCAATCATATATGGCCAACCTATAATTGGCTATGAGGATTTATTATCTTTTCAAAGTTTTAATAAATTTACGGAATTTATATTGTCTATATTGGAGGTACATAATGAATAATATATATTTAGAACCTGCAGGTTTAATAAGGCGTTTTATTGCATTTCTTATTGATGGATTTGCTATAATTGGTTTTGCCTTTCTTATTTTCTTAGTTTTTTGTTTTGTAGTTTTTACAGGTGATAGCTTTGATTTTGGTTTCGTACAGAAAGCATTTTTTATTGCTGCTATTCCTTTTGCTCTAGTACAACCTCTATACTTTACTTATTTCCCATCTTCATTTAGGCAAGCAACACAAGGGCAAAGATCCATGAATATTTATGTTGTGCGTCTCAATCAAGCCAAAATTGGAGCAGGTTTTGCTTTTGTGAGGTTTTTAGTATGGATTTTACCACCTATCATAATTGAAACAGCATTTACAGTAATAGATATTAATCTAGATGAATTAACATTAGAAACTATATCATTTATATTTTTTATATCCTGGTACATAATACCACCAGTGATCTCTGATAAAAACCAAGGAATACATGATATTCTACTTAAAACAGTAGTTGTAAAAGGGAAACTAGCAAAGGTTAATTAGTTTATTTGCTATCTTCTAAAAACTTTGGTAACTTAAATGGTTTACATTAGAAACATACGATGGATAATTTAAACATTGCAACGATACAAAGGCGTTTTGCAGCATATTTAATTGATGTAGCCATTCTTTTGTTTCCAAGTTGTATCATCTTTATACTTTTTACAAAATTTCCCATTGTTTTAAATATAATGCATATGTTGTTAAATTGCCTATACGATACTTATTTTATTTCATCTACCAGTCAAGCAACTATAGGACAACAATTAATGAATATCTATGTTGTGAGTTTTGATAAGACTAAAATCGAAGTAACATTGGCGCTAGATAGAAGTTTATCTCAATGTTTTCTGCCTCTTGTAACGATGATATTATATAAACTAAGTAATATTATACAAGAGCACACTGTTTTATACTTTTTATCAATATTAGAGATTATGGTTTTGATGCTTAGTGCAATTTGGTATCTAACAGCTGTTTTTTCCAATAAAAAACAAACAGTACATGATATGTTGTTCAAAACAGTAGTTGTAGCAGGAAAAAGGTTATAGTACCAAAGTATTTGTATTAGCTATTCTTAATATGCTAATAAATTGAACATTTGAATTAATATCTTATTAGTAAAATCAATTTATTATCGAATTATCAATACAACTATCAATTAGGAGGGGAAATTTATGGCTAATCAGAGAATTAACTTTAATCAATACAATGAGCTCTTAAACAAATATAACAACACTTTAACAGGCTATAGAGAAGCATTACAAAGTGATGATTCTTATACTATAAGACAAAAGTATCAAGATCTTGCTAAGACTTCAGAAAAACTTAAGGCAGAATTTACAAGAATTGAGCCTTATCTTCAAGCAATTAAAGATGAGTATAATAAACTCAAAAATGCAAGTGATGAATCTTATGAAAGATACTATAAACTAGTAGATCAGTATCAAAAGGACCAATCTGAAGATAATAGTCAGGAAGTATATAATGCACAAAGAATAAAAGATGAGTCTAATATTAAGTTTAAACTTTTCAAAACAGAGACTGGATTTGATAAACTTAGGTCAGAAAATAATAAACTTATGGCAGAGCACAAAGAAATGAGAATACACTATAATGAAACTAGATCTGAAGGTGATTTAATTACTATAGACCAGCGCAAGCAAGATGCTGCAGTAGATAATGAGATTGGTGCAATTTTTGAGCAATTCAATTCTCTAGAAAGTATTGGGATATCAAACAACATTAATCAAGAAATTCAAACAGTAGAGAACTACACAGGGCACTTGAATGATTCTGAGTTAGAAACAAGAGTATTAGATGATCATGCTTTCTATAGGTTAATAACTAGTAAACAATTTAGTAACTCACAATTTAACAAGATATATCAAGAAGTCTCTGAAAATTTGGCAAAAAAGCCTATGACTGTTATTGAAATCATAAAATTCTGTACAGATAATGGTATACCACATTTTACAGATGATGAATTTCGTTCATTAATAAAAAATGAAAATAAAGATTATGAAAATACAAATCAATCAGTAAGGAATATAGATAAATATGGCTATATAGAAAAAAATTCAGAAATAAGTGTCAGTTTTGAAAATGCTGGTTCAAAATATAGTAATGATTATAAAAACATCAGTACTATAGTTGATGCTGATAGTTTTTATAAATTCATAGATACCAAAATGGTACGTGGAGAATATACTCATAAACAATATAATAAATTATATGTAGAGATATCTGAAAAGTTAGTACATTCTTCTCTAACCAAAGATGAGATTAATCAAATCTATAATCAATATAATATTACACCTATTAAAGAAGGAGAGTGGAATAAATTAATTATAAAGCAAGAAACAAGGAGAGATATAGATAACATTGCTAATAAAAGTGGTAACCTTGAATTCCAAGGTAGTGTGAATATAGAATTTAAAGATCAAAATTTTAAATTCAAGGTAGATTTATATCATAATGATCAACCTAAATATGGAACTTCAGGTACTCAAGACGAATCTAAAGCAAAACTACAAGGTAAACCTGCAAACGGTTCAATTGAAAATAATCAGGAATTTCAACTTGATATTGATAACATACAGAATGTTTTACTTGAAGCAACAAAAGCATTTAATGAATCTTTTGGTATTAGAAAATCCGGTGATGTTACTAATTTTCGAGTTTTTATATTTGATAATGATAAAGATTATTTGCAGTATGCTGCAGAAGCTCGTGGTCACGCAACTACTTCTGATAACGGTAATATAGCAAATGTATATATGTTTTTTGGAAAAAACAATTATCAAGATCCTAATGATTTATTGCAACATGAATTTGCTCATGCTTTAACATTCCAAGCAACATCAAAACTTGGACTATCACGGACGTTTATGGAAGGAATAGCAGAATATATTGTAGGTAAAGTAGATGGCAAAAGCAATGCTGATTTTGCAAAATTAGTACCAGCAAGAAATTTTGATAAAAGTATAGAAAAGATAATGAAGTACACAGAATATGAGAATGATCACTATCATACAGGTGCAGCAATAGTGGCATATTTAGAAGAAACGCAGCCTAACTTTCTTGATAATTTATTGTATGCAGCTAATGATGCTATCAAAAATGACAAACACATTGATGTTATGGAAATGATGCATAAGTTCTTCCAAGAGCAGCAAAATAAGCCTATAAAAGCAATAGATTGGTTTAAAAACAAAATTGATTATAATCAGAGTGCTGATGACCATGCTGATAATCATGGTCATAATAATGGAGGGTATTCAGGACCTCCATCACAACATAAAAGTTTTAATGATAAACAAGGTGATCAGTCAGTAGCTTATGCACAACCATGGCAATCAGACCAATCAGTAGTTAATAAACAAGAAGCTTACACACAATTTAACAGCTACCGTGATTATAATATGCAATATGATAATAGTAAGAACAATCAATTCAGTAACAAGAATGCAGAATTTAAACAAGCTATAAATAAAGGTGATATTATCATATATAAGGTAAAAGGAGATAGTCTTTCTGATACAACCTTTGAAATGATCAAAAGAAGTAAAGTAGCAAACGCTAATAACGAGTATGAAAAAAATGTTACACTTAATTCGGAAAAATTTGATATTAACAATGTTGTACATCAAGAAGGTGTAAAAAGTGGCGGTCAGCTATTTTATGTACTAAATAAAAACTATCCTGATAAAAGTGGGTTTTATAATTTTGGTCAAGATAAGTTTAAATTCTCTGCTAAATATTTAGAAGACCCTAAATTTAAATATAATTATCATGATAATGATCATCTTGGTAACATGTTGCTTTCTCTTTCAAACCCAAGTAATGATATTAATGTTGGGTCAACACCAAGAGATATACCAGTAGGTTATGCGCTACACGATGAGCAATATGATAAAAAACAAGATCAATATAAAGAAAATGACATCACTCAGAACGTAGTTCAACCTGAAGCACAAAAACCTGTTATGCTAAATTTCAAAATAGAAAGAGATGATCCTATAGATCAATATCATTTTTCTGCACGCATAAAACTTGCAGAAAATAGTAAAAATCTTTTACGTGATACATTAGGAGATAGTACTCAATTTAACAATCTTGATAATTATTTTAATCTAAATCATAACTTTTATATCTATTACAACAATGGTGCTTATAGAGATGAGTTATATATTAAAAATGGTAAACATGATATGTTAATATCTAACCTTCCACTTGATTCATATACTTTTAAAGTGTCATTTAATGGATCTTCAATAGTGAATTATGGTTTCTATTCTACCTCTAATGGAATGCAAGTGAAGAATTTTGATAGCAATGGTAAGTTATTGCCAACTATTGAGCATGTGTTAAATAATTTACTCAGCAATACAAATATCCATACTGCACGGGATACTCTTGCTAGAGCGTCTAGTGAGTTGGCTGTAAGGGAAATGAAAGCAGAAGAAGAAAAAAGATATGCAAAAGAGGAATTCAATAAAAAAAATGAAGAGCTAAAAGAACTTATAGATAAAGGTGAGGTTATTCTATTTAAAGTAATAAAAGGAGAAAGTATTAAAGGAGAAAGTATTAAAGATGAACGTTCAATTGCAGTTCTGCGACTAACTGAACATGGTGGCAAAGCTCTAAATAAATATGTTGAAGATGTTGTATTAGATCAGGAGCTATTTTACATTGATAAATCTGGTAACATTCATGATATTAAAGGTGATGCGTATTTTAAGTATGATCTATGCTTTGTGCTAAACAAAAGCTCTTATCCTAATTTGAAAGATGGATTCTATAGTGCAGCAGCTATTAATTCTAACATTCCTGCTTGGTATTTAAATGACTATAGTAAATCCTCTGCTGCTATCGATGAGAAATCTCATCAGAAATTACTTTCTAATTTAGAGTCAAATAATTCTAAACAGCAATATGCTTACATGATTAATGATGAACAAATGCTGTCTGACCAACCACAGATAAAAAAAGCATCATCTAATGCAATAAAACAAGAAGAAGTTGTTTTAAAGGATACTATTCTAACTATAGGAAAAAGCGATACTCCTGATGAGCATGGTAGATATAAAGCTGAGATTAAAATTGAATATGATGATATTAAGTTTTTATATGATAACGCTTCAGAAGCAGAGAAGGACTATGTGGTAAAATTCTGGCATGTATTAGCCAAAAATAACTATAAAATCGGCGATCTACCAGTACAGCAATATTACTTTAAAGACGGTAATTTTGTTATACATGATAGTCAAAGGCAATGCATCAAACTTCCTGAAAATGCAATATCTTTGAAACTAATGAACCTAGATGGTAATTTAGAGTTAGTTGTTTTAAATAAAGAAGATGGTCAAGTTATTGGTAACATTCATGAAGTGAATAATTTAAATTATGGATTATTGTCAAATTCAAGCACTTTAAATCATCTTGAAACACATAAAATACAAGATGATATTCACTTTACAGAACATCAAAGTGATTATGATACTTACTTAATTAATGGGTTGGGGGGCCAAATCCTTGGAGATCATAATGACCATATTTGGTAAATTAAGTATACTCTAAACTTCTATAGTGACACTTTATTAGTTTCGCTATAATTTGTAAAAAGCCAGTTGAGTAATAATGCTCTATGCAGTTATGTATAGTAAGTATATACTTAAGCTGGCTTTATTTGTTTTGAGATAAAATATGCCTGATTTTTCATTAGAAAATGAGTTAAATGGTATTGTTGCAGGTGTTGACGAAGTTGGTAGAGGTGCACTTGCTGGCCCTGTTATTTCAGCTGCAGTAGTTTTCTTAGGTAGAATAAATATTATAGATGGAATCAATGACTCAAAAAAACTAACACCGCAAAAAAGAGAAGAGCTGTATGAAAAAATGATATTAGATGCAAATGTAAAATATGGTATAGGAATTGCAGATGTTGATGAAATTAATCAATCTAATATTCTAGAAGCAACGAAACTTTCAATGAAGAGAGCATTGGTTAATTTAAATATGGAGCTAGATTATATACTGATAGATGGTAATCAGCCACCTAGTGTACCATGGCCTATAAAATGTGTAGTCAATGGTGATAGTATAAGTATATCAATTGCTGCAGCTTCCATTGTTGCTAAAGTGACTCGAGATAGATTGATGAGATATTTGCATGATGAAACACCAGAATACAACTGGTATAAAAACAAGGGATATGGAACAAAAGAACATATTCGAGCTTTAAATAAATACGGAATAAGTAATCATCATCGCAAAAATTTTGCTCCAATAAGCAATATGTTAAAATTATAAGTTATTTTATCATTTGCACTTCTTTCACTTCTTTCCCAGGTAAACTGTTTTTTCCCATTGTTCATCTTTTAAGTCGTATAACATTGCTTCTCTCAACTTTTAAAATATACCACTATGGCTTTATATTTCGACACTACCTAAGTCTTTAATTTATGCCCCTTTTTGATAACCTGAAGATATTTCTTCTCTTCTTTTCCTCCACTCATATATTGTTTTGCTATCAATTTTGAACATCTTATTTATCTCCTCCATAGTCATTTTTCTCGTCTACTACTTTCAAATCTCGTTCTATTGACTATATGGTCTTGGCATTTCTACCTTCTTTATCCCTTCTAGGCAAACCTTCCTTGGGTTAGATATAGATATCGAAATAGACGAGAGCGCTTTTTGGTTCAAGATTTAATTTAATTGCCGGAATTTATAACTTGGAATTGATTAAATGAATTTTGAAAGTGGTCTAATTTTATTTCTTTAAATAATTCTATAGCTTTTAATTTAAATTCTACTGTGTATTCCATTCTGTTTGTCACATATTATGCCTCTTTGAAAAAACATTCTATTTTACTTTAAAAATGTTCTTTCTCTCCACTTTTTTTGAATAAGATCAATTTCAAAGGACCCTTCTACAAATTAAATGCCTGACTAAAAAATTCTATAATACTTTCCTTCACTTCTTTTATGCTCGTTAGATTATTAATCTTAAGGCGAAATTCTGCAGATCCTACAAGTCCAGCGCTATACCAACCTATATGCTTTCTCGACATCTTAATTCCTACATTCTCGCCATAGTAACTAATTGTACTGTCATAATGCTTAATTATTAGTTTTATTTTTTCTTCTGGTGCTGGTTCAGGTAATTCTATGCCTTTTTTGAGAAAGTTCATTGCTTGGCTTATAAACCACGGCTTACCATATATACCACGTCCTATCATAACACCATCTGCTCCTGACTCCTTCAGTGCCTGCTTAATATCATTAGAGGTTTTTATATCACCATTTACTATTACTGGTATTTTTACTTGCTCCTTTACTTTCCTCACAAACTTCCAGTCGGCCATGCCTTCATACATTTGTGCTCTTGTGCGTCCATGTATTGTAATCATTTGTACTCCCAACTCCTCAGCGGTTTTAGCAAGACTAGGAGCATTTCTATGCTCGCAATTCCAACCCGTACGCATTTTAAGTGTAACAGGGATCTTTACAGCTTTAACTACAGCATCAATTATCTCTGCAGCTTTTTTCTCATCACGCATCAGTGCTGATCCAGCATAACCATTGACCACTTTTTTTACCGGACAACCAAAATTTATATCTATGATCTTTGCACCCATATCTTCATTAAGTTTTGCTGCTTCGGCCATTACTTCTGGTTCACACCCTGCAAGTTGTACGGAAGTACAGTTGTCAACTTGCGCTTTCTGCAAACTCTGTCTAGTTTGTAGAATCATTGCTCTACTTGCTATCATCTCTGAAACTAATAATCCTGCTCCTAACTCTTTTACTAAAGAGCGAAATGGCAGATCAGTTACCCCTGACATAGGTGCAAGAATAACAGGAGCATCAAGTATAAAATCCCCTATTTTCATCACTACTGACTAAATGTTAAAAGATAAGCATACACATAAATTATATTGAAATACATCAAAAATTTATCAGGATAATTCATTAATATATTTATTTTTTATCTAAAATAGATTATAATAGTGCTAAATTATTTATGATAAAGGGGGAAACAGAAATGCACAATAACGCATCAGATAAGCTAGAAAATTATGAACCCTTTATAGATTGGTTAAAGGAGCATAAATGCTCTGATGAGATTATCAATGGAATATTAGAGTTTGATGATGAAGAGTTTAATCAATTAAAAGAGAGAATAAAAGCCCAACCAGAATTATTAACTGCAATAGTAGAGAATGGGTATAGTTGTGAGGCTATTAAAGGTATTTTTTGCAATGAAAACGACAAAATATATAACAATTTTTTACAATACAAAGAATTTATTGTTCTTTTATTAGAAAACAAGTACCCAACAGCCAGTATAATATATATTTGTGATCTTGTTAAATACAAATCAAGTCCTTATGCAACACTTGATTCTTTTATTGGTAATTTTGATAGGAAAGGTTTGTTTGGACACGGTCATTACAACATTGTGAACTCTATTGTTTACTTCATTTTCAAATATGATTGTTATTCTCGTATGCCTAATTTGTCAAAATTTTATGACTTAATTAAACATTCAGCAGCACTTAAGAAAGTGTTGGATTTTGTACGTCATCAGGATATTTTAACGATAAACCAATGTAACAAAAACCCAGAGCTATTTTACTTAGTAATGAAAAATGGGCTTATTGATAAAATGCGTACTCTGTTGAGACGAAGTGATTACGAGATCATAAATGTTAAAAATAATAAAGAGTTATTAGATTTTCTACTAGATAAACAGTTAATAACCATTGCTCAAAATAAGAAAGATTTTATTGTTAATTATCCACTAGTATCTAGCTTATTAGAGACAGGTAATCTTATAATTTCAGAGTTAATAGGTTGCTCTCTTGAGGAAATTACGAAAAAGGTAGAAATGTTAGCAAGAAAAAAGATAGTTGAAACTGATAAAGCATTAGAAAAAATTGCTGAAGATGTAGATATTACACATAATAGAAATGATGTACAAAGATTGGGAACTTTTACCACAGTAGCAGTAATAAAAGGTTCACAAAAAGCACCAGAATCTTTAGATGAAGTAAAAGTTACTCAAGAAAAAGCAGCTAATCAATTATAAAATTTTTTGTATTTTGCAAAGTGATCCCAGTGCGATTTGAACGCACGACCTACTGATTAAGAGTCAGCCGCTCTGCCAACTGAGCTATGGGATCAATTTTATATAAATATAAGAAAATTTGTACTTTGCAATAAATCTCTTAAGCAGGTTACTTTTTAAAACATATTGCTTAAATTGGATTTGACTGTTATTTTTTTTAAAACAGGGGCCGTAGCTCAGTAGGATAGAGCACTAGATTCCTAATCTGGGGGTCGTGCGTTCAAATCGCACCGGTCCCACCATACTTAAATTGCACAAAAAAAGCAGTAAAGTGATTTTTAATAAAAATAAATCACAATTATTGAAAATTAATCAAATTTTTGTATTATTCAACTAATTGTAATTTTTATCTTTTAGCTATTTAATATAGCTATGCAATATAGGTGACTTTATGAATATGAGATTTTTGGTTAAGCTAAATTTTGTAATTTTGACTTTTTTACTGATTATAAGTAATAATTGCCTTGCAGCATCAACGGATCTAATAGAATCTCGTAACTTTGTAAGATCTCTTAAAAAGCAAATAAATAGCGTATCCAACCAACCAAAGGAGCAGGCTTATCAAAGACTTAGAGAAATAGTGAGGGATAATATTGATATTCAAAAAATAGCAAAATTTGTTATGGGCAAGCATTGGAAATTTGCAAACGAGGAAGAAAGAGAAGCATTCATTAAAGAATATAGTGCTTATCTAGAACGTTTATACGTCAGTAGTCTACATAAATTTACCAATAATGAAATAACTATAATTGGCAATCAGGATCTAGGAAATGATAGCTACTTAGTTAATACAAGGTTTAGTAATGATGATGGGTTTGTTAGCATGGGTTACAAAATTAAAAAATCTGGTGACTCATTTTATATCACTGACGTTATAGTAAATGGTATTAGTATAGTAATAACTCAACGCGTTAAGTTCGATTCGGAAATACAAGAAAAAGGATTAAAAAGCATAATAGCTACTCTAGAACAATCAAATCTCAATAATAATTTTTAAATGGTGCATATGCCACATTGGCCTAAGCCTTTAGGTTTTAGACCTCAAGATTTTACTCTTGATCGTATGTCTCAATTGTTAAATAGGCTTGGAAACCCGGAAAGAAAATTGCCACCAGTAATTCATGTTGCTGGTACTAACGGTAAGGGATCAACAATAGCTTTTATTAATTATATAATGCAAGCTGCAGGTTATAAAACTCATGTGTATATATCACCTCATTTAATTGATTTTAACGAAAGAATAGTTCTTGCAGGCAAACAAATAACAGATAGAGACTTATATGATATATTAGAAGAGTGCCGAATTGTTGCCGAAGATATTCCAATTACTTTCTTTGAAGGCACAACAATTGCAGCATTTCTAGCATTTTCACGTATTGAAGCTGACATATTATTGATAGAAACTGGAATGGGTGGGCGTCTTGATGCAACAAATGTAATAGATAATCCTCTACTTACAGTTATTACTTCTATATCACTTGAGCACACCGAATATCTTGGGCCAACAGTAGAAATTATTGCTGGTGAAAAAGCTGGTATAATTAAATCTGATGTAACTTGTGTTATAGCACCACAGCAAAAGTCTGTAATGAAAATACTTGAATTCTATTCATCTAAAAATAGATCTCCGTTATACAGAGGAGAATATGAATGGACTTGCAAGCAATATGATGATGACACTATGTTGTTTCAGTCTTCCGTTCAATCAATACAACTACCTTTGCCATCTTTGCAAGGAACGCATCAAATCACTAATGCTGGTAATGCGATTGCAGCATGCAGCTTACTTAGTGGGAAATATAACTATGATATAGATTCCGAACACATTGCCTTTGGCATCAAGAATACATATTGGCCGGCAAGACTGGAGCATATTAAAGGTGGACGATTAATTGATAGGCTACCTTCCGATTGGAAATTATTCTTAGATGGTGCTCATAACCTTTCTGGCGCTGAAGTTTTATCCGAATGGATAGCCAGTAATTTTGACCAAGGTGTATATATTATATTTGGAGCAACAAAAGATAAGGATATTGATGGATTTCTTCAATATATTAAGCCTTATGCAAAGTTACTATGCGCAATTTGCGTCAAATCAGAACCTCGCAGCCAAAATGCTAAATTTATTGAAGCAAAAGCTTCAGCTATGGGAATAAATGCTATTGCTTGCGATTCAGTTGGTGACGCAATATCTAAAATATTAGATACAACTTACCATGATGTTAAAAGTATTATAGTGTGTGGATCACTATTTTTAGCAGCTGATTTTATGTTAGAAAACAAGAATTGATTAAGCTTTTTCTACGCTCTTTATAAAAGCTTGAGGTAATTCGTAAAGTATTAGGTACCTAGCTATATTTTGACCCAATGCATTATGATAAGTCTTATCATGTTGCTGATCTTCGTTATCTACGACTATTCTTTTTGTTTCTTGCTGATCATTGCTTGCTACTTCTTCGCGCATTGATCTACTACTATCCTGTATTATTTTCTTATCTTCTTTATTGCAATACTTATAAATACTCAATACACTTAAGCTAATAGCCGTAATTATGCATAAGAATGTACCGATATGTAATGGAAAAGATACTTTGTTTAAATAACCCATACCTAAAAGATCAGGGTTACTACTTTGTAAATTAGCCTGTACCTCCAATACAAATGCTACAAATGTTAATAGCACTGCGATGGCAGCTGAAATTGGAATTAAACGTCTATAAAATTTACTATTATTACAATCAGTACATAAGTTATCTATGCGATTATTTTTTACCTTATTGAATACTACTTCAATTGTGCTTTCCACTGTTTTTGTATTATTGAGCTTATGTACTCCAAGCCCTAAAAAAGAAGTTGCAATGATTGAGAAGACAATAGCTATCGTAAAATGTATGGGAAGGAAAGTTATAATGTTAGCATTTGTAGGAAGATTTACATCTTTTAAAAAAGGTATAGTAAATATTCCTGCTGTATGTAGTATTAGTGCACATGCAACACTAAACAATAAGGCTGACAAAGCAAATGTAATAGGAACATAGTATTTATTTTGGTTTAATTTAGCATCGTAAATCCAAGTAAAGCAAAATATACGTGCAATAAGGTACACAATTGAAACTATCGATAATTCTGTATGGACTTGGAAATTAGTATTGTAACCTTCGCAGATATATTTCTTTTTTTTATAATATTTGTATAAATATTCACATCCCAATTTAAATTCTTCAGCATATTTATCATTATATTTTTTACATTCTTCTATATATTTTTTACATTCTTCTATAAAAGCTATTTCTCCATCATATTCTTTTATACTAATATTTGGAAACTCACCGTTTATTTGGGAATACAAATAAAGCTCACTTATTTTAAACTTGATATATGCTTCTAGCCCATCTTCAGCGTGTTGATCGAAATAATCGTTGCCAATTTCTATTAAATACTTTTTTAAAGATGCAATATCTTGTATTTTTATGTCATGCTTACATTTTGGCATTCTAATCCCATTATAATAGTTAATTATACATACTTAGTAATAAGATGCAATTTTAAAACTTTTAACTGTTTTTATCTGGTATTTTAGTAGATTTTTGAAATTCGCTCATAAGAGAAAGAACCCAAAAAGCACAACAAACAGAAAAAGAATTTAAAAAACTTTCAAAAAGATGCAAAATTATGCTTCCATGGTTGAGAAAGTATATGGTATAAAGAGAGTACCAGTCTGGAGAGACAAGGTAGCAGAGGCTACTCTTAGGTAACAGAGCTTAGGTAGGTAGAATCTGAATAATGTTAGACCTCTTTCAATTTGAGAGGGTCTAGTGAATAGGA
>JAVBJW010000042.1:0-12050 GCA_031546805.1 Anaplasmataceae bacterium | reverse complement strand
AACTCCACCAATACGATCTGATAGTTTTTTATAAAATAGATCTGAAACATGTTCAAGATAAACAATAAGGGCAACTACAGAAACAAATAGGACAGTATAGCCACAAACTGTTATCAGGATTTTCAATTTTTGATTCATAATGCTCAAACTAGCATATAAAATTGATCATAACAACAGATTTTTTTAAAGCTCACTTATGGTAGGTAAAAAACCGCAATGCTGATGTTTTCAAAAGAGGTCTAACTTATTTTTTTCTGAGTAAATTCTCTATAGCTATCTTCTAAAGTAGCTAAATTTATAGTAGTTGTATCATTTAAATTAAGTGATTTTTCTTCAGTTATTACTCCAATATTAGCATAAGGAATATCACGAAATAATTCCTCAAATTCCTTTTTGTTTTCAGGTGCAATAGTTACAATTATTCGGCTTTGAGATTCAGAAAACATTATTACTTTATCTGTTATACTTTCATCTTCTATTCCTTCTGTAATAACTTTAGATAAATCTATTTGTGCTCCTAGCTGCCCAGCAATTAGTGACTTAATCAAAGCAATGATGAGCCCACCCAAATTTGGGGCAATGGCTGAAGCAATTAACTTTTTTTCTACTGCTCTACCATAAGTTTTGTACAGTTGCTTAGCACTTTTAGCGGTAACTTTTGGTACATCGTTACTGCCAATTCCACTGTATAATTGATATTCAGATCTACCCAATTCATTATAAGTTGTCCCTAAAACATATATTAAGTCACCAGGAAATTTAACATCAAGTGATATTGCATTTTCAATATCTTCTATAATCCCAACTGCAGATATTAAGAGCGAAGGGGGAGCAGAAATAATTACTTCATCTCCACTATTATTATATCCTTTAAAATCATTAAACATGCTGTCTTTACCAGAAATGAAAGGTGTATTAAAAGCTTTAGCATAATCATAGCAACTTTGAGCTGCCTTTTTTAGCTGCCATAACCTTTCAGGATTTGTTGAATCGCACCAACAAAAATTATCCAGTAAAGCTAAATGGTCAATATTTCCCCCAATTGCAATATAATTACGTATTGCTGTATCAATCGCACAAGCTGCCATGTGATAAGTATCAACTTCTCCATAGCTTGAACCAAACCCTTGTGATTTTACAACACCTCTTTCTGAGGATAAAACAGGGCGTATTACAACTGCTTCAGAACAAACACGTCCCTTTCCTTGTAATGGTTTGAGTACTGATGAGCCCTGAACTTCGTGGTCATATTGAGTAACTATAAATTCCTTACTACATATATTAGATCTTTTTATCATTTCGTAGAGCTGAGTTTCTAAAGGGATATCAGTAAATCTTTTTTTGATTTCTACTGGTTGTTTTGACCAAACTTTTGTCTTTAGAGGTATTTTTGGATTACCGTTATGAAGAAAGTCTGTGTCTATATCCATAATTATCTTGCCTTCACTTGAAGATTTGACAACTGCCCTACCAGAACTTGTAAACTCACCTACAACACATAATTCCACATCATGTTTTTTCATGATTTTTTTTAGCATTTCAAATTTTTCAACTGGTACAGCCAAAGTCATTCTTTCTTGTGACTCTGATATCCAGATCTCCCATGGAGCCATACTGCTGTTTTTTAGTAATACTTGGCTTAGATCCGCTTCAAATCCATCTTTGCCCATCTCACCAACTGAAGAAGAAAGTCCGCCGGCACCATTATCTGTTATAGCATTATATAAATTTAGGTCTCTAGCTTCAATGATAGCACAGGAGAGTTTTTTTTGAGTGATGGGATCGCCAATTTGTACTGCAGTAGCAGGGCTACTGCTAGTTAGAGCCGAAGAAGAAAAAGTTGCTCCATGAATTCCATCTCTGCCAGTTCTACCACCAACTATTACAATTTTATCACCGTTTTTAGGCTGTTTAATGTGAGATGGTTCACCATTTATACTACGTGGAATAATTCCTAAACTACCAACAAAAACCAAAGGCTTACCACAAAATCTATCATCAAAATACACAGAACCTAAAGTAGTTGGAATGCCAGAGCAATTACCGCCAACATTTACTCCATGAATTACACCATTCATAATGAACTCTGGATGTAAAACTTCATTTGTACATTCTTTGTCTCTATAGAGCTTTTCTGGCATTGTTTCAGCAAAACAAAAATAGTAGGTATTCATAATTGGCTTTGCTCCCTTGCCAAAACCAATAATGTCTCTATTAACTCCTAAGATTCCAGTCATTGCCCCACCAAATGGATCAAGTGCTGAGGGGCTGTTATGAGTTTCAACTTTAGCTACAATTAAAAAATCATCATTAGACCTATTTTGAAACTCTACTTCTGTGGACAATTGCTTCGTCACTCCGGTACTCAAATCCTCATGTATGTCTAATACACTCCGGTTTTCCGTTCCGTATGTTTCTAGCACTTGCCTCTCACAAGCGAGTTTCAAAATAGGTCTATTAAAAACTATGCCGCCAGCATTATCAGAAAAAACAGAAACACAAATGTCTGAGTTTATTTCATGAGTTGCACGCTTAATATAATGTTGATATAGCCCATCTTCTATATCGTCTATGGGAGCAGAAAAGATGTTATGCTTACAATGCTCAGACCATGTTTGCGCAAGTGTTTCTAGCTCTATATCAGAAGGGTTGCGCTTCATTGAGCGAAAATAAGCCTGAATTGCTTTCATTGCAGGTAATGACAAACCTAAACTGCCGTTGCCATCGATACCATTTTTACTTATTGTCTCCAGTTCATCATCTTGTACTTCTAAATTTATAAATTGAGTAATTGTACTTCGTACTTTTTCATCAGTAGAAATAATTTCTTTTTCTCTGAAAGAACCATTGTCATAATTTTTCCATATATAAGAATTATTAATTTTTTGGATCAACTGACAACGCTGAATTAAAGGATTAAACTGCTTTTTAATTTCATCTATACTTGGCAAATCTCCTTGTCCTAAAATAAGTTTAGCACTTTTTACATTGAGAGATTTTGTAAAACTCATTTGATCACCAGTATACTCATATATCATTTGTTTTGCTGTATTACCGAGGTTATCAGTTACACCAGGTAAAAATGAAATTTCTAGTGCCCAATCTGCCTTTGGTTCTATAAATTTATATTCTGATTTTAAAGTACTACTATGATCAAAGCAGTAGTAACGGTAGCATTGCACTACAGGATGTGAGAGCATTTTGCAAATTTTTTCACAAAGCGAAGAGTCAATTAAGTGTGATGCTGTAACTAAATAAACATCTGCCTGTGAAGTAAGATTGGTATTTAAGCTCTTGTTTAAAATTTCTATTCTAATAGTAGTCATATTAATATCTATTAACATCCAACTTTTAACTTATATACTATATAACTTTTTTAATCATATTCACAGGGGGTAATGTGATAAAAACTTTTAAAAAGTTATTAGCAAAATTTCTAAAGATATTCAAAAGCATATTTGGATCTATAAAAAAGTTATTTAAAAGTACGCATAATATGCCACAAAACTCAGAAATTAATATACAAGAGCTGATTAATATAGATAGCAGCGAGGATAAATCACCTGCTCTAGAAGCAAATATTGAACAAAATGTAGAAAATCCTAATGTAGAAATACATAGTAATATTTACAATATAAGACAAAATTCTTCTGTTTCGTATACTTCGAAAAGCAGAGCAAAAGTAAATGAGGAAATTTGCAGTACAGAAAAATCCGGTCGAATAGCAAAGTACAAGAATATTTATAATATTCTAAAAATAGGTGGATACTCTCAACCTGATGTTGATCATGTAATGTATATCAATAATGTGACGTTGCTCAATAAAATAAGAGATAATATTCAAGTACTCAGAGCACTCATGAAAGTAGGTGTTCAATGGCAGATTTCTGAAGTAATTAAAATCTTTTCTACAGGGGAACTGCATAAAATGATTATCGATAAAGAGTTGTTCAATATTATCCTAAGTAAGAGCGGAACTGCTGATG
Source organism: Anaplasmataceae bacterium (assembly GCA_031546805.1). Lineage (GTDB taxonomy): Bacteria > Pseudomonadota > Alphaproteobacteria > Rickettsiales > Anaplasmataceae > Mesenet. Next base: position 8,064 of record JAVBJW010000042.1, on the reverse strand, counting down.
AAATATTGAGTATTTATTCGCAAGATATGAACGTGCTCAAAGCTATAAAATCTGTATTAGAAGTATCAAGTATCAGGGTTAGTGATCTAATCAATAAATTAGAAGATACACAAGCAAAAGAAAACTTAGGCATAGTATCAGCTCTGTATGCAAATGGGTTTATTCAACCTAACAGCATTAATATTAATACCATGTTGAATAATGAGATTGTACATAATTTAATCTTGGTGTACTTAGAGCAAATAATAGATCCTGAAGGACATGATTTAAGAGCATTAGTCACCAGCATATTTCACAGAGAAAAGACACAATCACCGGTCACCAGTTTACAAATTCTTTGCATTACAAACATTATGCAAAATACAGATGCTCAAATTTGTATTTATTAACATTTTGGCTGTAAAATAAACCTCTTTTGCAAATTGAATTAGTAGTTTAAAACTATCAAGAAATGCAGTTAGTTTGTTGTTTGCCAATTTCGCAAGAAGTCTAATTGACATGACAGGCCTATGTTGTTAACTTTACTCTTTACATTTAAGTGTTAAAGAATGAAACACGTAACAGTCGTTGGCATGCAATGGGGCGATGAGGGAAAAGGTAAAATAGTAGATTGGCTTTGTGAAAAAGCAGACGCTGTTGTTCGCTTCCAGGGAGGAAATAATGCTGGACATACTATTGTAATTGATGAGAAGGCTTACAAACTCAACCTTCTTCCTTCTTCAGTACTTAGAAGTGGTAAATTATCCGTTATAGGTAACGGTGTAGCACTAGATGCTAGTTCATTGATTTTAGAAATAAAAAATCTTAAAAGTTATGGTATAGATATTGGTCCGCATAACTTGATTATATCTGAGAACTGTCCTTTAATATTGAAATTACATAAACAAAAAGAAGAGTTATTTGAAAACCTACGCCAAGAACAAAAGATCGATACAACAAATAAAGGTATAGGACCATGTTACGAAGATAAGATAGGGCGAAGAGCCATTCGGCTATGTGACCTTCAAGATTATAGTGATCTTCAAGAAAAAGTTAACGTTTTGCTACAGTATCACAATGTTTTAAGAAATGGTGCAGGGCTTAACCCTTTTACATCAGAGGAAGTAATTGATGAGTTGATAGGTATTTCGCAAGAGATATTATCGTACTCACAATCAACTTGGGAAATATCAAGGAAGTTAACACCAGATAAAAAAATTATCTTTGAAGGTGCACAAGGAATATTTCTCGACATTGATCATGGCACGTACCCGTTTGTTACTTCTAGCAACACAGTTGCACCTTATGCAGCAGTAGGATCTGGTATACACCTTAAACACTTACATGTCTTAGGTGTTATTAAAGCTTATACGACAAGAGTAGGAAATGGTCCATTTCCTACGGAACAAAAAAATGAAATAGGAGAATCATTATTTAAAAGAGGAAAAGAAGTAGGTACAGTTAGCAATAGAAGAAGGCGTTGTGGTTGGTTTGATTCAGTCTTGGCACGACAAGCCATCTCGCTTGCAGGGATATCAAGTATCGCTTTAACTAAACTTGATATTCTTGATGGCTTTGATACGATTAAAATCTGTATTGGTTATAAATTTAATAATGAAATTTACGACTATCTGCCTGCACTATCTTCAATACAACAAAGACTAGAGCCAATGTACGAAGAATTGCCAGGCTGGAAAGAAACAACAAATGGTCAATCTTCTATAGAAGGTCTACCGCCTAATGCCAAAAGTTATGTTAAAAGAATAGAAGAACTCTTAGGAAAAAGAATAAGCTTAATTTCAACAAGTCCAAAAAGGAGTGATATGATTATTGTTGATGATAATTTCATGAATTAATAATGCTAAAAAACAACGTATTAAATAGCATATTTGATTAAATCTTTAATATAACAATTGTTAGTTTTTTTTATTTCTTGCACTGTTCCACAGAAAATGATCCTTCCATGGTACAACACTGCTATCCTATTTGCGATTCTAAATGCACTATGAATATCATGTGTAATTGTAATTATTGTTGGATTCAGTTCGTGAGATAATTTTATTATTATATTACTAATTAAATCTGATATTATTGGGTCCAATCCAGATGTTGGCTCATCAAGCATTATTATTTGTGGGTCATGAGCTATTGCTCTTGCAAGTGCCACTCTTTTTCTCATACCACCTGAAAGCTCCAAAGGAAACATATCGGCAGTATCTTGACTTAAGTGCACCATGTTTAATTTATCTATCGCTAGCTTCCTTGCTTTTTGTTTATTAACGTTTAAACGTTTTTTAAAATTAAATGATATATTTTCCCATACAGTCATGCTATCAAACAAAGCACCATTTTGAAATAAAACACCAAAATTTAGAATGTTGTTATTATTTGAGTTGTCTATTTTTATATTTCCTGAATCTGGAGTAATTAAACCTATAATGAGTCTGATAAGAGTAGATTTTCCACTTCCTGATTCACCAACTATTACTATGGATTCTCCTTTTGATATTTGTAAATCTATACCATTTAGTACTTTTCTGCCATTAAAAGATAAATATAGATCTGATATTGATATTATATTGTTCATGAGTAGATCAAAGTAATAATGTAATTTAGTAGTATTATAAATACTGAAGATAATACAACTGCTGAAGTTGTTGCCATTCCAACACCGCGTGCTCCCTCTTTACAACAATAGCCATAATAACAACTTACAAGTGATATCACTGCTCCAAAAACGATAGATTTTATTAGCCCAAGTGTTAAATCATTTATATTAAAAGATTTAATGGCATATTTAATATATAAGTCTGAGCTATAATGCAGCTCAAAAACAGCAACTAAGTATCCTCCATATACCCCTATTAAATTAGCACAAGTTATTAAAATAGGCAGTGTAATTATTGCAGCTATAACTCGCGGAGCAACGAGATATTTAAAAGGATTAACGTCAAGAGTTATGAGTGCATCTATTTGTTCAGTAATACGCATGGTACCAATTTCTGCAGCTATTGCTGCCCCAACCTTTCCTGCAATTATTAAGCCTATTAGAACTGGTCCTAATTCCCTTGTAATAGATGTTACAACTATATATGGTATTATCGCATCGGGATTAATAATAGGTGGTTTCAAACCACTTTGCAGTACTATTATTGCACCAACAAAAATTGAAGTTAAACCAACAATTGGTAAAGAAAAGTACCCTATTTCCATTACTTGTTTTTTTAAAAGATGAAAATAATACGGTGGTAAAAAGCACTGATAAATAGATTTAGCAAAAAATATAAACATTTTACCAACGGACGACAATAAACCGATTGAATGTTTACCACTATTTATGAATATACTTACAGCACAAGTTAATATCATATTTTTACTTTAGAAAACAAGTATATATTATATAGTAAGTTAGCAGTTACATAGTAAAAAATAGTTAATATGCCTGTTATATTTCTAATCCAGGATGGTGATGTATAGGTTGATTAATTTTAAATAAAAAATACTTGATTATATTAACATACTAATTATAGTATATACATTATTAACTTAGTATAACTTGTGCCTAAAGATAATATCGTTTCAGATAATCTACCAATATACTTCATCTGGTTTGGTAGCGATATTCCATCAGAATATTTTGGCAATCTTAAAGATGCCGCAGATGAAAATAAATCTAGAGATATAATTTTAGTTTACAGTGAGAAACACCTCCTAAAAGACAACAGAAAAAATATTGATAGCATGGAAAGCATGAGCTTTGATGACATCAAAGCAGGAATAGATAAAAAAAGGAACGGCAATACAAGAAACCTTTGGAAAATTGATGTGTATGATATGAAACTGGATGAGCAGGTAGATGTATGGATCTATGATTTGTTGAATAAAATATTTACAACTAAATTTTCTATTAATAATGAAGAAAAGAAGTCATTTAAATATTGTGCTGCTAGTGACATAATTAGGCTTCCACTACTTAATATAACAGGTGGTATTTATTTTGATGTAGATACTGAGATTACTGGAGAGATAGGAAATATTGAGAGTAAAAAAGGTTTTAATTTTTATTTTGATGAAAAAAACAATTTCCTATGTAATTTTTTTTCAAAATCTGCTGAGAAAAGCAGTATTCTTAATCAAATTATCCCTCAGCATATTTCTAAGTTATTTAATATGTATTTTACTAATGGATTCAAGGCTACATGCCCAGGGAGTATGATATGCGAATTTATAACACAAAGTAATACTAAGAGCAATGAGTTTGTATTTTCGGATTTTAATTGCAAGCTGCCATCAACTGTAAAACTAAAAATAGAACAGGGAAAAGGTTATGACAAGGATTACAACAACCCAAGAGACCTTAAGAAACTAGGCCTTGATCAACAAAGTGATATAAGTAGCAAGTAAATAATATATTCTTATGGTTACAAAGTATTGGAAAAGGCATTAGGTAAGGTATCATTAGAACCGGTACAGAGAGGGAGAAAGAGATAAGTAGGTGAGGTTATACACGGATTTTATAAATTTCAACCTATTGCTTACTTGTTTTATAGGTATATTCTTGATTGTATTTTTATCTTGTGAAATCGTAATTTTATTTATTAGCTTTTTATAAAAAAAAGCAGCGTTTTTAAACTCTGACAATTTATCATACATTACAGCTAAATTATAAATGTAAAAAACATTGTCCGGTTCAAGGGAAAGTGCAGAAATCATATAATTCTTCGCACTGTTGACGTCATTAAGTTTTGCGTAGAGCAAGCTTAAGTGAGCGTGTAGTGGAGCGTAAGTTTTATTGACATTATTAGATAGGTTTAACATTTCTTTTAGTGTAAAATCAGGATCATAATCTGAAACTATTGTTAAGTAATTCAGTATTATGGTGGTATCTTTGGGATATTTTTTTAGTAAACTTAAGTATATTGTATGAGCAAGCTCATAATCTTTTTGCACATAGTAAAGATTTCCAAGTCCAATTAATGCACTTTTATTATCAGGAAACTTGCTTAGTATTTGTTTGTAAAAAGATGCTGCAATTTCAATACTTCCAATATCAAAAGCAGCTTTAGCTTTTTTAAGTAGGTAATTTACATTAGTTAAGTTTTTACTGATCTTTATTTCAAATTTATCACTTTTTTTTTCAAGAAAACCACTATTACTATCACTGATTATATCTTTGAAATCGCTTTTTATTGCATTTGCAATTTGAGAAAACACTTCTGATCCTTCACTAGCATGAATGCTAAAAGATTGTAATAAAATAAAAATAAAAACTAATTGAATTTTGATCACAAAGTTCAAAACAGATAACATAGTACTCTTATTATAATAAAAATGTTAAAATATTGCTAAACATTCTATGAACAAAATTTCAGAGAAGAGAGCAGCAACAAAGTTTAAAAAACTCAACTGCTTTATTGAATCTGGGAGAAATCCGTCTGAAATTTTCGTTTTATATATATATTGATATATTAACCAATTTATTGACTTTTTAAATTTTAACATTATAACCTTTAATTATAAATATAGGAGGTTGGGATATGCTTAAGATTTTTAAATTGATCCAAAAGCTCTTTTTTAATTATAGAGATCACATAAGGATTAAAATTAATAAAAAAGACCCTAAATTACACACTCTAGTAAAAGCGCTAAGTAAAGAAAAGCCACACTTACAATTACTATCCTTAATAGAAAATGATCCAAATTGTGATGTGCTTGCTTATGCATTAAAATCTGATAAAAAAGATGATTTTAAGGTATAGTATAATGGAGAGATGCTTCATGGTAGAGAGCTGATAACTAGGTTAGTACAGAATTTTTGTTTGGCAAATTATCATTTGTCAAAATTTTCTGAAGGAAATACAGCATTACATGAGATAGCACAACGAAGACCAGATTTATTACCAGATGTTTTATCAGCACGACTGAACCTTGATCACTTTCGCTGGATTCTAAATATAAAAAACAGCAAAGATGAGACTGTATTGGATACAATAATTCAACACGAGCATAATAAAGTTCTTAAGTTCTTTTTAAGATTTGCAGATGAAACTTTGGTTAACTTATTTAGTGAGATTAATGGTGGAAACACGACATTACATACAATAATATCACAGAAACCTAAATTAGTATTAGATTTATTGAAGAAATTCCCAAGTGAACAATTAACCAATTTTCTCAAAATGCAAGACAATAAAAAAGATACTGTATTGCACGTTATAGCAAAATCAAATACGGGGTTATTCCTAGATTTACTAGTAAAAGACCTAGAAGATAAACAAGTTAGAGGTGTTTCTCACTATAGACTAATCAGTCTTTTGAGTATTAAAAATGATGAGGGACGTACACCGTTGTACTATGCTGTAAGTTATCATGAATCACGAGATGCTACATCTAAAAAGTGTAGTATGAAAAATTATAATAATCCACTTGATTTTGTGTTAAAAGTTATTAAGAAAGTTGATTTAAAATCTTGTACTAATCTAAAACCTTTTATTGATCTTCTGAATATAAAATGTGATGGTGATCTCACACTGGTTCATATGATACTTCAAGAACCGTATGAAGATAAATGGAAAGAAGTGATAGAGCAAATTCCTAACTATGTACTAAAGCAATATCTAGATACATGTGATGATTCTAAAAATATTTTATCAGATGAATTGAAGATTGCTGCTTTAAATCAAAGATTGGGTGAAGAAGTTTTAAAAATATCAATACCCAAAATGGAGGAATATAAATCACAGTTGAATCCTCTTCAGATACAATCTTTAGATTGTCAATCCTTGATGAGTAAAAGTCAAAGAGGTTTATAAACCAAGCTTGCAAAAAATATTTGTGGCTATACAGTCCCAAATTTGGGACTGTATAAGTACTATTTAGTCTTATAAATAAACCATATTTTAACATTTCTAGTATTAGATAGGTTTGTGTTTTCTATAAGAGTCAAGAATTATGCAAAATAGTTGGTCTTTGGCAGATTTTAAACGAGATGCAAAACCTGTTGTAACAAATATAGCTGCATCGCTTTGGGATGTAGGTGATGGGGTTGCCTGTTTTGAATTTAACTCAAAAGACAATGCTATTGATTATCACACTTTTAAGTTGTTATACGATGCAGCTAATGTAGTACCTAAACATTTTAATTGTATGATAATAGGAAGTGATTCAGTAAATTTCTCATCAGGAATAAATCAAAATAGCTTACGTTATAACTTCAAAATTAAAGAAGAGATTGAGTACGGCCAGTCAATACTACAAATGCTAAAATTTTCAAATTTTCCAATTGTAGCTGCAGTCAGTGGTTTCACTTTAGATGCTGGTTGCGAAATAGCTTTATATTGCGATTCCATACAAGCATATATGAAAACGTATGCAAGGTTAGCAAAAAATGCGCTATCTGGGCTTGGTGGTTATACCGAAATGATATTACGTAGTTTGGAACGTAGTGATAATGCAAAGAAACTCATCATATCAGAAAATGTAACTGAATCTGCAAAACAGATGTACAGTCTGCACATATTAAGAAGCAATGATCAGGTTACTACAAATAGAAAAACACTACTTGCTGATGCTAAGAAAAAAGCACTTAAGTTGTTGCATAATTATCACCCTCCACAAAAAAAGCAAGTACAATTATCGGAGCTAAAATTATATTTTCAAAATATAAATAACAAGTCTTTTACAGAAAGGCTAGAAGCAACTTTCGGTAATCAGAATTTTGTTAGTGAAAAAGATATTTTAGGTTTTGAGAAAGACGTAGCTTTGGAGTTTTTAAAAAATACAAGTTCAGTACTACCTAACTAAAAATGCTAATTTATAGCTAAAATTTATTGATATTCACAAAACACCTAAACACAAGAAAAAACATAAAGAATAAAAAAATGTTGAAAAAAAGAGTATAATTTAAGATTTAAGAGGTTTGGTTGGTTTTTGATATATTGTTTTATTCGACCTTTTGTTAAACTCAGCCTGGAGAAAAAGCGAGTAACAACTCAGAGAGAGGTATGTCCTAGCTTTACCTGCGGAGTCCCACCACAGGAAACTACCAGCTGATCACTGGGAACGCTATAGTCGTATGTTTTAAGG
>JAVBJW010000036.1:0-18561 GCA_031546805.1 Anaplasmataceae bacterium | reverse complement strand
TACGACAAATTGGCTATAGCATTCTTATCTTTTTGCTGAAATCTATCTCTTGCTAAAGTAATTGTCGACACTGCATAGTGAGTAAATGATAAACATTCCAAGATAAAACTTGCCATTCACAAATCCCTAAAACCTCATATTCCATATCACTTTTTAAGAGCTCTTTTCTCCATGGCAATCCATACCCTGTTTACTTGGCTTTCCTTCTCTCCTCTTCTATTAAAATTTCAATCATTTTGTTGAATGTACTGCGTTTTACTCCCTTCAATCGTCGAAATTCCTCATCCTTTAGTTTTTTGACTTGTTCATATCTCACTCTTCTATATTACTCCTAGTATAGCATTGCTTCTTTCTTTGTTATGCAAGAGGTCTATTCTACTATTATTTTTTGTACTTCTTCCACTTTCTTACCAAGTAAACTGTTCTTTCTCATTTTGTAAATCGTATAACATTGCTTCCGTCCCTTTTGAAAATATACCATTATATTTTTATATATTGAAAGATTTATTCTATTATGGATATAATATGATATTTCAAGTATATAATGTTATGCTGCACAATTCGAATGATGAAAGGTTACATCCACATGAATTGAGTAATATAATTCAAATTATAGGGCGAGGTAACTTATTAGAAGCAATATACATCTATATTGGTGGTTTTCAACACGCATTATTAAAAGACGAGGAAGGTTTTGTAGATTGGAGAAATTTTATTAATATACATGAGCTGCTTAATAAAGAATATAAGGAACCTCTAGATCGATATTTAAATCTTCAATTAAGCCTACAGGGATTATTTCTAATATATACTAAGGTCTATTTGATTCTGCAAAAAGAGAAATATTTAGATACTGAAAAAGTAATACAAAAAATATACGAGGTTTTTATTTGCTCAGATAACCACTTAGCTAAGCGAATAGCCGAAAGCTTAGAAAAAGTGATATTATCTCAAATGTCAGAAGATGAGAAGTGCCAGGTAGTTGATATAATAAAAGGCTATATATTTGAAATTCAAGCAGCTCAATTTGGATTAAATAATCATCAAGGATTATTTGAACTTTTAGAAACAAAAGAATCTCTGTTATATGATCGTGATGATATTGATAATGATTCTTTAATGAGAGAAATTATTAAAACAGCTATTCAGAGAATTCGTTTTAAACCAGTAATTATCGACTTTTTAGTCAAAACAGTGGAACAAGAAACTGATATTATTTTATTTGATAAGTATAAAGTTCAAAATAGTGAAAAAAACATAAATGACAATGATATTGTAAAATACCATAAAACCATAAGATGGTGTAATGATAGATTTAAAGAAGCAATTGAACAAGCTATCACAGGGATTAATGGCATAAAATTAATTAATATACTAATGAATCCAAAAGGTCAGACTTTAATTCAAAATAGTCATGATTTTGAAGAAAGAATTTTAAAGAACGTAAGAAGACTGGTAGTACAAAATGAAAACTTTAGTATACATGATCAAGAATTACTGCTCTCTCAAGAGTTAATTCAATTCTATTGTGATATTCACAACATCAAAGTAAACAAAGAATTGATATTGTTACTTACTTTGAATTATGAAAAAGATCATTATAAAGAACTTAGTAAGTGCATTAAAAATCAACGCTACTTAGATATAGAAATGTGCGCATTATTGTTCTTTATGATGATATCAAAGGACATGTTTCCAATCTCATTAACACAATCTAGTAATGGCATAGTTTACAAATTTAGAGACGATTATGAGCTGTATATTTTTAATATATGTGAATTAAATATAATCACTAATAAAGAATGCATTGCCAGATTTATTGCAGAAAGAGAGGAATTAATTAACTATTTTCGCAATACTTCACAAAATGAAAAAGCTTTTAAACTACAAGTTGAAAAAAAGATAGTAATAGCAGTTAAAATGCTTGATCTTTCACAACATAGTCTAAAATATAAAATTTCTTTTTCAGTATTTTATGGGTTAATTCTTAGTGCTTCATTATATTATTACATTGCAATATCGAACTTAAGCACATTGGCTTCCTCAAGTGAGAATACAGATGTTAAAAATATTATAATTGACTTAACTGTAGCTATAGGCATAGTTATAGCAACTGCAGCCTTCATTTATTGTATGCTCCCAAAAAAAGAAAAAGTTAATTCTTGTTTAAATGAAAGTGAAAGTACTCCTTATGAGATTGATGTAGAAAAAGAAACTACATCTGTAACAGTTTGAATGCGAGATTTTCTCCAATAGATTTAAAATATTCTTGTAGTGGTTTTACCTCTAAGGTTTTATTTTTTAGACTCTGTATAGCAAGTACTAGAGTTCTTGCACCAGCAATTGTAGTGCTATATGGTATTTTTTGCAGTACTGCTGTTTTTCTAATGCCTGCGCTGTCTGATATTGATTTTATTCCTTCGGATGTATTTATTACCAAATCTATTTCTTTATCTAAAAGCATATCAACAATATGTGGTCTACCTTCTCTTACTTTATTTACTACTTTTGTTTCTATACCTCTTGCATCTAAATATGAAGCAGTGCCTTTAGTTGCATATATTGCAAAACCCAAACTTTGAAGCATTTTAGCAATAGATGTAACTAACTTTTTATCACTCTCTTTTACTGAAATAAACACCTTTCCTTGCATTGGTAGTTTATGGCCTGCTGCTAGTTGTGCTTTGGCAAATGCAACTTCGAACGATGAATCAATACCCATAACCTCACCTGTTGATTTCATCTCTGGTCCAAGTAGAGCGTCAACTCCAGCAAAACGCGAAAAAGGAAATACTGCTTCTTTTACAGCAACATGGCGTAGCTGATGCTCTTCTATATTTTCAAGTTTTGTGCCAAGCATTATTTTAGTTGCAATCTTTGCGATAGGAATATTAGTTGCCTTAGAGATAAATGGAACTGTTCGACTTGCTCTTGGATTGACTTCTAGTACGTAAACTTCATTGTTATAAACAGCATATTGTATATTAATGAGTCCTTTTACCTTTAAAGCTAGTGCTATTTTTGTAGTTTGCAGCTTTATCTCATTAATTAAGTGAATATTTAAAGTATAAGGAGGTATAGAACATGCAGAATCACCAGAATGTATTCCAGCTTCTTCAATATGTTCCATAATTCCAGCAATATAGACTTTTTCACCATCACACAGAGCATCCACGTCAACCTCAATTGCATCTGTTAAAAATCTATCAATTAATAACGAACCGTGATTGAAAATTTCTAAATGATGCGCAAGATATTCTTCAAGAGCAGCTATATCGTGTAAAATTGACATAGACTGTCCACCTAAAACGTAAGATGGCCTTGCAACAAGTGGAAATTTAAGCTTATTTGCTTGATCTAGAGCTTCATTAATAGTATTGCACACAGCACTAATGGGCTGTTTTAACTTAAGCTCTTCAATTAGCTTTTTAAACCTCATTCTATCTTCAGCAAGATCTATTGAATCAAATGATGTACCTAAAATCTTTATTCCTCGCTTATTAAAGATCTTTGCTAGCTTTAGTGGAGTTTGTCCTCCCAGTTGCACTATTACTCCAACTAGCTCACCATTTGTGCTTTCCTTTTCTAATATCTCAAGCACATCTTCAGCTACAAGTGGAGAGAAGTAGAGGCGATCTGAAATATCGTAATCAGTTGAAACAGTTTCTGGGTTGCAATTAATCATAATGGTCTCATATCCCATCTCTTTTGCTGCCCAAGCTGCATGTACACAGGCATAATCAAATTCAATACCTTGACCAATTCTATTTGGGCCACTTCCTAATATCACAACTTTTTCTCTGTTAGAAGGATTTGCTTCACACTCAGTTTGACCAATAACATCACCCTCATAGCAACCGTACATATAGTTTGTACTCACTTCAAACTCAGCAGCACAGGTATCTATATGTTTATAGACTTGTTTTACGTTTAATTGTTTTCTTAAATCTTCAATATCTTTTGCTTTTTTTCCGCTAAGCCAAGCTAACCTTTCATCAGAAAACCCCATCTTCTTTAATTCAAGCATTGCCGCTGCGTTTTTAGGAAGACCATTTTCTTTAATCTCTTTTTCAACCAATACAATGTCTTTAATGTGCTCTAAAAACCATAAATCATAACCCGTAATTTCATTGATTTCTTTTATGCTAATATTATGACGAATAGCATCAGCAATGATCAGTAGCCTTTCTGGCAGTAATTTTGTCAGTAGAGATTTTATATGATCAATATCAGTATTTGCAGGAAGTATCTCATTTAAACCAGTATAACCGTTTTCCAGCGAACGCAGTGCCTTTTGCAATGATTCAGGAAAAGAACGTCCTATTGACATCACTTCACCAACAGACTTCATAGAAGTTGAAAGCTCTCTACTTGCTCCATGAAATTTATCAAAATTAAAGCGTGGTATTTTGGTTACGATATAATCCATCGCTGGTTCAAAAGCAGCAGGGATAACTGGAGCTGCGTCATTACGTATTTCATCCAGTGTATAACCAATTGCAAGTTTTGTTGCAACTTTTGCAATTGGAAAACCTGTAGCTTTGGAAGCAAGTGCAGAGGAGCGTGAAACCCTAGGGTTCATCTCAATGACAAGCAAGCTACCATCCTCTTTGGGGTCAACAGCAAATTGCACATTTGCACCACCTGCGTTAACCCCTATTTCCCTTAGCACTGCAATAGATGCATTTCTCATCTTTTGATATTCTGTATCGCGCAAAGTCATAGCTGGAGCAACTGTGATACTATCTCCCGTGTGCACACCCATAGGGTCTATATTTTCTATAGAACAAACAATTATACAGTTATCTTTGTAATCTCTCATTACTTCCATTTCATATTCTTTCCAGCCAATTATTGACTTATCTATTTGTACTTCACTTACTGGTGATGCTTTTAAAGCTTCATTTGCAATTTTAAAAAACTCCTCTTTATTATAGGCTATGCCACTTCCAGTACCTCCTAGAGTAAAAGATGACCTAATAATAGCTGGCAGTCCTATATAATCTAAAGCATCTTTTATTTGCTCTGGGCTATTAATTATTGTGCTGTTTGGATATTTCAGTCCTATCTTATCCATAGCTTTGCAAAATAAGCGTCTATTTTCAGCCTTTCTTATTGCTTCTTTACTGATGCCAAGGAGATCAATGTTATATTTATCTAATATTCCACTATCTGAAAGTTCCATTGCACAATTTAAAGCAGTTTGACCACCCATTGTTGCCAATATTGCATTTGGCCTTTCTTTTATTATAATTTTTTCAAGAATTTCAAGTGTTATCGGTTCAATATAAGTGGCATCAGATAGCTCTGGATCAGTCATAATTGTCGCTGGGTTGGAATTAACAAGAATAACTCTATAGCCCTCACTTTTGAGTACTCTGCAAGCCTGAGTTCCTGAATAATCAAATTCACATGCTTGTCCTATAATGATTGGTCCAGCTCCGATGAGTAAAATAGATTCTATATCTGTGCGCTTTGGCATATTGCTTCTTTATTATTTATTATAAAAGTATATAAATTTATATAAAAAAGAAATAATAAAAATTTATGGCAATAGATTTTAAAATAACTCAGCGATCAAATGGAGCAAGATTAGGGGAGATACATACTCCACATGGTGTTATTCATACTCCAGCTTTTATATTTTGTGCAACTAAAGCTGCAATTAAAGCTGTAGATATAGAAAGGGTTGCTAAGAGTAATACGCAAGTAATATTATCTAATACTTACCACTTAATGCTACAACCAGGAGAGGATGTTATAGCAAAGCTTGGTGGCCTACATAAATTTATGAATTGGAATGGACCAATGCTCACTGATTCTGGTGGTTATCAAATATTTAGTTTGGGTCACGGTTCAGTTGCTGAAGAGATTAAGGGTGTAAGAAATAATACTAAAAGGACATTAATTAAAATTACTGAAGATGGAGCAATTTTTCGCTCTTATATAGATGGTAGAACTTATTTTCTCACACCTGAGCGTTCAATAGAAATACAACAAAAATTAGGCGCTGATTTAATTGTTGTTTTAGATGAATGTACGCCATTTCATGTCAGTAAGGAGTACACAAGAAAATCAATGCTTATGAGCCATAATTGGGCTAAAAGATCTCTAGTTGAGTTCCAGAAAAATAATACTAGACCTCTTTCGAAATTCGCTTATGAGAGGCAATTGTTAGGAGCATACGGAACAGAAAACCGGAGTGTATTGAATATACATGAGGATTTGAGTACCGGAGTAACGCAGCAATTGTCCGCAGAAGTAGAGTTTCAAAAGTGGGCTTATGGCACACAAGCTTTGTATGGTATTGTCCAGGGTGGAGTTTATGAAGACTTGCGAACAGAGAGTTGTGATTTTGTAAACGATATGCCATTTTTTGGCCATGCAATAGGAGGCTCTTTGGGAAGTAATAAGCAACAGATGTATGAAATCGTTACCTTTACCGCTAGTAAATTAACTAAAGATAGGCCTATTCACCTACTTGGTATTGGTGGTATAGAAGATATATTTCACGGAGTAGAGCTCGGCATTGATACTTTTGACTGCGTCCATCCAACGCGCCTAGCAAGACATGGTGGCGCTTTAGTTAAAACAAAAAATAGAGATTCTTGCAAAGAACATCTTAACCTGCGTAATCAAAGGTTTAAGCTAGATGATAGTCCAATTGAGGGTGACTGCCTATGTTTTACTTGTGAGGGTTATTCTAGGGCCTATATTCACCATCTTTTAAAAGCAAAGGAACTGCTTGCGTATAGTTTAATCACTATTCACAACATTTATTTTATGAATAACTTAATGGCGTCCATAAGAGCAGCAATTATTAACAATACTTTAAAAGACGAGAAAGAGAAGTGGGTTTAAAATATTAATATAAATGTTAAATAAAATATTGCAATATTAGGATTTATTGGTATAGTAAACACTGAGATTATAGGTATAAAAATGGCAAGTAATACTAAAGAACAATATTCTACTTTTCGAAGATTTTCAAATTGGCTGGGAAATACTTGGCTAGGAAGATTTTGGAATTATATTGTTAGTTATTTTAGATCAGAAAAACAAAAAACAGAATTTCAATCAACCTCAATAGAAGAGGAAAAAACAAGTAATGATGATAAAAAAGATGAATTAAAATCTCTTGAATCTGGTAAAGGTAGTGACTCAGTAAGCAATGAAAAACAAGTAGAAGAAGAAAATAGTGAGATAAACCCTGCACAGGAAGAAGAGGAAATAAAGATAAAACCTGAAGAGGAGGAGAATAAAGTAAATTTTGAAAAAGAGTGTGAGAAAGAAGAGAACGATTCAAACAAAAATTCAGTTTCAAGAAATTCTTCATCACTAAACCTAAGCTATGCAAATGCTTCAATATCTGGATCAACGGCTTCTATTGATGAGAGTGTTGCTAGTGATAGTAGTTCAGGGAAAAGCAGCCAAAACCATGGTTCACAATCTTCATCAAGTAGAAAAAAACAACCTATTTATGGTAACAAAAACATAAAAAGACAAGAAGTGAACAATAGGAAAAGCAAATCAGATACTGAAGATCAAAAGAAAAAAGATGAGCTTGGGGGAAAAATCGATAAAAAACAAGAAGAAGCAAAAGAAAGAAGGACACAAAGGCTTAACAAGAAAAGTGAAGATATTAGGAACAATAGAAAAATAAAACAAGAAGCAGCAAATAAGAGAATAGAAACACAGAATAGTAGTAGCCTTAACCCAACCTTATCAAATTCTACTTCTACTTCTCCCTTAGCTTCACAAAGTATGCAAGAACGTTGACTCGACCTTAAATTATGATTACAATAATAAAGAGTTAAAGTATGTTGGGTAAAATGTTTACAAAAAAACACAGCTGTGAAATATTATTAGCCGTTTGTTGTGCGGTTTTATACGGAACTATTTTGTCGTTATTTATCAAAGAAGCTTCATCAGGTAATGCTTCAGCAGCTGCAGTTCTTACTAAAGTACTGATAGACAGCGTTTTTTGTTTAGCTTTTTCTTTTTGCTTATATCAATTGCTAATCTCTTTGTTTAGAGAAAAAGAAGCAGTACTTATTGTTCCTCTTCAAGTACAAGTACTTTCAAATGACATAGCTACTAGTGAAGTGTGTACTGCTTTTTTAAAAACAATGTTTCCAAATGCAGATGAAAAATGTATAAGATACCAGTTACAAGAGTTTATAGATAATCCACAATTTATGCAAAGTGTATACAATTGTTCTTTTAATTTAATGGAAAATCATATTGTAAGCAATAAATTACAATCATACTGTGTTTCACAGCCTTATCAATTTCAAACAATAGACTTGGATTAAAATTATTCTTATATACTATTCAATTGAAACTTTTTAAAATTAATACATACTCAATATATATTACTTTTTTATTGTTTATGATAGATTATGACAAGATATTTTCCAGTAAGATAAAAGATATCAAAGATGAGGGGCGCTATCGTGAGTTTATAGGCTTTATGTCTGATCAACTTCCTTATAAAGTAGACTATGAGCGAAAAAAAAACGTTATTGTCTGGTGCAGCAATAATTACTTAGGAATGGGACAAAATGAAAATGTTATTGCTGCAGTGAAGAGTTCATCTGCGCAAATAGGAGCTGGTGGTACAAGGAATATATCAGGAACTACCAAGGAAGTTGTAGAACTTGAAAGCTCACTGGCTGATCTGCACAATAAACCAGCTGCCTTAACTTTTGCATGCGGATATTTAGCTAATCAGACTACTCTTAGCACTTTATTATCAATTATTCCAAATGCAGTAGTTTTTTCTGATGAAAAAAACCATTATTCTATGATAGAAGGTATTAAAGCTGGTAAGAGTCCAAAATATATATTTAAACATAATGATGTAGAGCACCTTGAATCTCAACTAAAGCTTGTTGAAAAAGAAATACCAAAAATCATAGCTTTTGAATCTATATATTCTATGGATGGGGATATAGCACCAATTGAGAAAATATGTGATCTTGCTGATAAATATAAGGCTCTTACTTATATAGATGAAGTACATGCAGTTGGGATGTATGGCAAGCGTGGAGGTGGTATAGCTGATGAATATAATCTAATGGATAGAATTACTGTCATTCAGGGTACACTTTCCAAAGCATTTGGAGTTATGGGTGGATATATTGCATCTTCAAAAAATATAGTTGATGTTGTCAGAAGTTTTGCTCCGGGATTCATCTTTACTACAGCACTATCACCTATTTTAGCAGCTGCAGCAAAAGCAAGTGTTGAACATTTAAAATCAAGTAATACTGAAAGAATAAAACATCAGGAAACAGTAGAGAAAGTAAAATCTTCTTTTACAAATGCAGGAATTGAGTTTATATCTACTAAAACTCATATTATTCCAGTAATTATTGGGGATTCAGTATTATGTGAAAAGGCATCTAAAATTTTGCTTGATGAATATAATATATATATACAACACATAAATTATCCGACAGTCCCAAGAGGTACAGAACGGCTTAGAATTACCCCCACTCCATACCATGATGATACCCTGATTGAACATTTGACTAATTCACTTATAGAAGTTTTTGAAAGACTATCA
Source organism: Anaplasmataceae bacterium (assembly GCA_031546805.1). GTDB lineage: Bacteria > Pseudomonadota > Alphaproteobacteria > Rickettsiales > Anaplasmataceae > Mesenet. The sequence continues at coordinate 8,990 of JAVBJW010000036.1, read as the reverse complement.
ATTCCAATGAAAGAAAATGTTCTATGTAGTTCAAATTCTTGATTAGGCCCTGTCGACATATACTTTAGCAAGAGATAGATTCCAGCAACGAAAGATAAGAAAGAAATTGCCAGTTTGTCATAACGAGTATACGAAAATTCTTAAATTTATTGAGTCGACTAAATTCCTTTCTTATCCTTATCATATTCTCTCCTGTTTTTTATCTCTTCTCTCTCCTTTGAATTTTGGTTTTTATCTATAATTTTGTTACAATTGTGCAAAAAGGCTCAAAACTCTAAGTTCCGAATGAGTTTATTTGTAACAATGATTTGTTTATTCTAAATCCTATCAACCTCTCTTTGGCGCTGTGCAGCTAGAGATCTAAAAAAATCACAAATGTTTACAACCTTAAGGTTAAGTAGCTGCATCTCTGTGTTATGCCCGGTGATGATAACAATACCATCTTCTCTAGAGCGTATTGATATCAATTCAGAAATTAGACTGGTTGTACTGCCATCGAGATTAGCAAACGGTTCATCAATTAGCCATAAATTTGCATTAGCTATAAGCAATCTAGAGAGCGATGCTCGCCTTTTCCAACCTTCTGAAAGTTCACTGTATCTAATATTTAACACAGGTTCTAATTGTAAATAGTGAGCAGAAGCCATTATTAACTCAGTTGTCCTTCTCATCTTGGCCCAAAACTTTATATTTTGAATAACCGTCAGACTATCTTTAAAAGCATTCTTATGCCCTATATAAACCATGGAAGATAAGTATGAATTACGATTTTCATCTATATCGTATCCACAATACTTAACGCTTCCACAAGCTATAGGAGATAGTCCAGCAATAATACGCATTAAACTAGTCTTGCCACTACCATTAGGACCAGTAATTAAAACTATAGAACCTGCTTCAACTTTAAACCCAAGATTAGAAAATAATTCTTTATTACCGCGTACACATGATATATTTTTACATTCCAACATCTGTTAATCCATTATGTAAAGAGTACTTTTTACATATTTAAGTATCTTTATCATATGACTCAGAGTTCAAGTATAGCAATGAAAATTTTTATACATCCTAATACTTGACAAAAAACAGTTTCAAAGAGGTCAAATATTTTTTTTAAACATGTGTATTTATTGAGAGAGATAATATATTTAAAATACTAAATTAAAGTGGGTTCAATGTACAAAAAAATAAAAGAGGCAATGCCTCATTAACAATCCTATATTTCTTGCCTTTTACTGTACAAAATAGCTATATCAAAAGTATTTTACCCAATAATTGGGTTTCTTATACAAGGTTTGCCGTTCATACTAACACATGGACTTTTTAACTTACGTTCTTTTGACATAAAACAAGAAGATAATCCTCCTTCTAAAATTAACAAAGCTAAAATAACAAAAATCTTTTGCAACATAAATGTCCTATAAGTTCCATTTCATATTGGGCAAAGCTAATACCAATTTCTGGTATTAGCCCCCAGAGAAAAAGTTTATCACTAAACTGGAATGAAATATACAATAAAAATTAAGTTAGTTAGAAAGCATGTCTCAAATTAACAATACAATACTAAATCTCAAATTATATTTTTTCTGAAAATTACGGTAAATATAAGACATAATATTAAATATTTTTATCTCCATAATTTATTTTCGACCCTCATCTTATGCCACCCATTTTCTCATCTTTAAAACTCGTTCTCTTGACTATATGGTCCTGGCATTTCTATCATTTTTTACTCAATTTGTCATCTTACCATTAAATTTGATAAAAATTAGGATTAAAAAATCCTAATGTTCCACAAAAACTTGAAATGTTATCTTTATATGTTTAAGTTTACCTATATACTTAATATATCCTTTTCTTTTGCAGATAATTTTTCATCAATTTCTTCTATAGTATTATTAGTAATCTTTTGTATTTCATCATTGATATTATGAAAATCATCTTCTGATATTTCCTTATTTTTTTTCATATCTTTCACTTTATCAAGTATGTCGCGACGTATATTTCTAGTGGCAACTTTAGCGTTTTCAGCAAACTCGTGTAACAACTTAATAAACTTTTTTCTGCTCTCTTCAGTCAATTCAGGTAATGCTACACGTATCACATCACCTTCAACTATTGGGTTTAGACCCAAGTTTGAGTTTGATACTGCATTTTTTACACTAGTGACAGTATTTGTATCCCAAACATTGATTGATAGGGTCTTATTGTCAATAACAGAAATAGCTGCAACTTGGTTTAATTTTGAATTTCCACCATAAATGTTAACAACAATTCCATCTAACAAAGATGCACTGGCCCTGCCTGTACGCACACCCTTAATATCACTACAAAAGACTTCAATAGCTTTTGCCATCCTTTCCTTTGTATTATTTTTTATATCATTTAACATATAATTTAACCATTTAAATCTGAAACTATAGTATAAATTCCACGACCTTTTACAACATCTGCAAATGCCCTTTTTTTGCTTAAAGCAAAAACTACTATAGGGATAGAATTTTCACGTGCTAGTGACACTGCTGAGGTATCCATAATTTTCAAATCTTTTGATAAGAGATCCATATATGATAACTTATCATATCTTTCTGCATCCTTGTTGTATTTTGGATCAGAAGAATAAACACCACTTACCTGTGTGCCTTTTAGAATTGCACCACAACCCATTTCAACAGCACGAAGCGCAGCAGCTGTATCTGTGGTAAAAAATGGATTACCTGTTCCTGCTGCACATATTACAATTCTTCCTTTTTCCAAATGACGAATTGCTCTTCTTCTTACGTATGTTTCACAAATAGTTACCATTGGTATTGCAGATAATACCCTGGATACAAGACCTATTTTATCTAAGGAATTTTGTAAGGTTAAAGCATTCATTACAGTTGCAAGCATGCCAATATAATCATTGCTTGCTCTTTCAAACCCAGCTGGGGAAGCTGATGCTCCACGGAAAATATTCCCTCCTCCGACAACCAAACATATCTGCACTCCTAATTTATAAACTTCCTCTATATCCTTAGACAACTCATCAATAGTGGTCATATCGTGACCAAACTCCTTAGGACCCATAAAAGCTTCACCAGAAATTTTTAATAATACCCGTGAATATTTAACCTCTTTATCTACAACAGTACTACTCATATAATCAAACTGTAGAACCTAAAACAAATAACTTATAATCAGAGAGCTTAATTGTAGAATTTAGATTTGACTCATTTAACTTTATCAAATCAGCAATCTTCATTTTTTCATCCATAATAAATGTCTGTTCTAGTAGCACAACTTCTTCATAATACTTACTCATACGACCATTAATTATACTTGCCATTACTTTTTCAGGTTTACTCAATTTTTCAACTTCCTCTGTAATTTCAAGGCGCCTTTTCTCTAATTGTTCTTGATTTAGGCAGTCAATAGATAATGCTTCAGGCTTCATAGCAACTATCTGCATAGCTAACTGTTTGCCAAGTTCTTGCAGTTTTACTGCATCACCTTTAGATTCCAAAGCAACCAATGCACCAATTTTGCCAAAATCACCATGGACATAACCAGCAACTATTCCGCTTTCTACTGCCAAATAACATATCCTATTTAAATCTATTTTTTCCCCTAATACTGCAATTTCACTCATAACCGCTTCTTCAACACTATTATTTGTATCATAGCTGCTTTTTTTGAAACTAATTAAATCATTGTAACTACTACTATGCACAAGTGAGGCAAGTTTTTTAGCTAAATCTTGAAACCTGTCATTACGAGCAACAAAATCAGTTTCACAGTTTAATTCAATCATTGCTGCAGATTTTTCTTCTGTATGAACTACAATTAGACCCTCTGAAGCTACTCTATCCATCTTCTTATGTGCGTTAGATATACCCTTGGAATTTAGATACTTGATCGCAGACTCAATATCCCCTCCACATTGCTTTAATGCTTCCTTACAGTCACTTATACCTGCACCTGTTTTATTACGTAAAACCTTTATATCACTTATATTTATTTCACTCATCTATTACTCTCCAAAATTTTTATTTCGATATTTTTCTTGCGAAACATCATCTCTCTTTCCTTCTGAGTTAAATTTAGACTTTTTTGCTAATGGTACGTGATCCACTTGCTCCTCTGCTTTATACTTTCTTTCAAATTTGCCGTCTTTTATATCATCAATTCTTACACCAGATTTAGCAAGGTCTGACTCAATACCAGCCAAAATAGCCTCCGAGGCAAGTTTACAATATAGTTCTATTGATCTCTTTGCATCATCGTTACCAGGTATAGGATAAGTTATTCCAGCAGGATCAGAATTTGTATCTAGCACAGCAACTATTGGTATTCTTAACTTTTGAGCTTCTTTTATGGCGATATGTTCTTTATTTGTATCTATAATAAATAAAATATTTGGCATTCCACCCATTTCTCTAATACCACCAAAAGATCTCTCAAGTTTTTGTCTTTTTTTATCAAACTCAACTATTTCTTTTTTAGTAAAAATATTATCTTCGTTTTGAATCATATACTCATGTTCTTCCAATGTCCTGATTGAAGAAGAAACAGTTGGCCAATTGGTTAGCATGCCTCCTAGCCAACGATGATTAACATAATATTGACTACAAGAGGCGGCAGCTTCAGCAATAATGCTTGCAGCCTGCAATTTTGTACCAACAAATAAAATGCGTCCTCTTTCTAAGGCAACATTATGCAATACTTGAAGCGCTATTTTCAAAAGAGGAACTGTTTTTTGCAAGTCAATTACATGAATGCCATTATGTGTTCCATATATATATGGAGCCATTTTGGGGTTCCAGCGGCTAGTTTTGTGGCCAAAATGAATACCAGCTTCAACCAAGTTTTGCATTGTAAAATTAGGTAAATATGCTGTCTTACTTGAATTTTGTGGTGTAATGTTAGAATCTACTGTTTCTAAATGTTGTGGTGTAACATCGTCTAAATCTGCCATAATTTTCTCCAAATAGTTTTTCCTCCATGACTTTGCCTAAATAAGGACTATTTGTTTTTGTCATGTGCGAAGTATTAAACGATAATACTACTAAAAAATGTACTGGTAAGCAAATAATATTTGTATATTATACTTTCTTTCACAATTAAAGTAGTGAATTTTAAGTATATAGATAAAAATACCTATATACTTTAGTCTGATAATCAAATTAATTATTGGATACTATAAAATACTACACTTGGAACGTTTAGATTTGGGCTCTATTACTTCAGTTAGTGATGTGTTTGGTTCTCCTTTACAAGCTTCTTTTAATTTTGTTAAGAGTATGTTACTTTTCTCTTCAATTACATGATAAACATTTTTATACTGCCTAGCCTTTGAACTAATATTTTTACATGTTAAAGCAAGATTACATGGGTCAGTATCGCTTAAATCATAATTTGCATTTATAAAATTGATATCTTTAGAAAAACGTAACTCTTCATTTAAACGTAACTCTTCATTTAAAAGCCCATTTAAAGCTTCTTGTTTAAATAAACCTTTCTTACGCTCCGATAAATATTGTTGTACCATATATTCCACAAAACTTAACAAACACTTTATAAAATCTAATGGTTCTTGAGAACCACAACCTTTTTTAATTTCTTCACATTCTGCAATCAGTTTATTTTGATCAGTTTCATTATTTATATATTTTGACATAACGTTTGCATCATCTCCATTCTTATTTGCCTCTATTATCCTGCTGATATGATGCATTGCTTTGGCTTCTTCAAATGCTATATAACAATTTTGAAGATTAGGATTTTGATTTATTTTATTTCTATCATAGTCATTTAAGGTTGCACCATAAACTAAAAAGGTAAATAAACCCTCTATTTGACCATTGTGTTCGAAATTTAAATATAGGGTCATAGGTGTTATATTTGTACGACCTTTAGCATTAACGTCTGCTTTATACTCTAAAAGCAACTTGATTATTTCTATCCTTATGTTGGAACTATTACCTCTGCAATTGTAATGTCTTAAATCTTCTATTAATTCTAAAAGAGGCGTGTTGTTGAAGTTATCTCTAGCATCAACATCTGCTCCATGCTCTAAAAGAAACTTTGTCATATCTTTATTAAAAGACCAATCAGAATTATAAGGAAAACAAACAGCAATATGTAGAGGTATACGGCTACTATGATTTTTTCCATTAATATCTACTCCCTGATCCAATAAAAACTGAACTTTTTTTAAATCTCTATCTACAACAGCTTTTATTAACTCGTCATTAAGTGTCATAATCAAATCTCCTTAGCTTTAAAATTAAAATATTAACTATTTTTTTTGTTTTGTCAATATTTTAATAATTTAAAGCTACTAACTTAACTTTGAAAGAGATCTATTTTGATTCTACGAACAAATTGTATTAACCATTTCATAAACTTATGATAAGGTTATTTTTATATTAACTAATTAGATATAGAATGTCAAAAGTAGCTATAATTGATTTTGGCTCGCAGTTTACACAGTTGATTGCTAGAAGAATTAGAGAGATGAATGTTTATTGTGAAATATTTTCTCATACTACAACATCTGACAAAATGTCTGACTTCAATGCATTTATTTTCTCAGGAGGGCCTGGCTCTATAAGTACAGCAAAATCCATAACTCCGTTGATAGAAGATATAATGGACCTTAATCAAGCTACGAATACTCCAATACTTGGCATATGTTATGGTAAACAATTAATCTGTCATTATTTTGGAGCACAAGTACAATCTGATTTTAAAAAGGAATTTGGTAGAGTAAAAATAAAGATATTGGCCGATTCTGCAATTACTAAAAATTTGTGGGATATAAATTCCGAAACAGATGTATGGATGAGTCATTCAGATAGTGTAGCAAGTATACCTGAAGAGTTTCATGTAGTTGCAACTGGAGTAATGAACGACACTATATCCATAATAGCAAATGAAAAAAGAAGAATATATTGTACTCAATTTCACCCTGAAGTCGAACATACAAACAATGGCACAAAGTTATTATCAAACTTTTTAGATATAGCAGGATGTAAAAAAGATTGGACTATGAAATCTTTTTGTGAAGAGCAAAAAAATATAATCAAAAACCAAGTTGGTAATAAAAAAGTTATTGCTGCTGTTAGCGGTGGTGTTGACTCAAGTGTGGCAGCAGTGCTTATGCATCAAGCTATAGGAGAGCAAATGTACTGCCTCTTTATTGATACAGGGTTACTCAGCAAGCATCAAGTATGCAATACAAAAACTATATTTGAAAATATTCAAGTTCCACTTATATCCATCGATAAATCTGACCTATTTCTAAAAAAGCTCAAAGGAATAACTGACCCAGAAGAAAAACGCAAGATTGTTGGTAATACCTTTATTGAAGTGTTTACACAAGAAGCAGAAAAAATAGGTGGTATAAACTTCTTAATGCAAGGAACCATATACTCTGATGTAATAGAATCAGGTTTTGGTTCAAGTTATGGCATGGATACAAAAATAAAATCTCACCATAATGTTGGTGGATTGCCGGAGAAAATGCAATTGAATCTTGTTGAGCCTTTGCGTTGTTTATTTAAAGATGAAGTGAGGTTGTTAGGTAAGGAATTGGGGTTACCAGATGATATACTTTTCTGCCACCCGTTTCCTGGTCCAGGGCTTTCGCTGCGAATTATTGGTGAAGTAACAGAAGAAAGAGTTAAAATTTTACAAGAAGTAGACGATATATATATCAGTGTAATGAAGAGTAATTACAACTTATACAGAGCAATATGGCAGGCTTTTGCTATATTATTACCAATTAAAACTGTGGGGGTAATGGGCGATAGGAGAACGTACGAATATGTATGTGCTCTAAGAGCTGTAACTTCATCAGATGCTATGACTGCAGATGCATTCCCTTTTGAAGCAAAAGAACAGTATGGACTAATATTTTGGGATTTTTTACAAAACGTTAGTAGCGCTATTGTCAATCAAGTTAAAAATGTCAACAGAGTAGTATACGATATAACTTCAAAACCACCTGCTACAATTGAATGGGAGTAAAATTTTGTTTTTTTATATTGGAAAATCTAGATTTTATGCTCTAAGAAGCCTTAATAGCTGTTTTGATAACTTCGTATGCTTTTTCTGCATTATCCCATTTCTCTACTGAAACAACCTTACCTTTTTCTAATTGTTTATAATGAGAAAAAAAGTGAAAGATTTTATCAAGTAAAGATTGCGGTAAATCAGAATAGTTGTTGATGTCGTCATAGTAAGGATCAACTTTAGAAGTAGGTACAGTTAGTATTTTTGCATCTACACCAGCCTCATCACTCATAAGAAGCACTCCAATTGGACGAACAGATATCATAACTTTTGGTTCTAAAGGAAACTGAGTTAAGACTAAAACGTCTACAGGATCACCGTCTTCAGCATATGTTTCTGGTATAAATCCGTAGTTACATGGGTACTGCATAGCTGTTGATAAAAATCTATCAACCTGCAATAATCCTATTTCTTTGTTAAACTCGTACTTTATTGGGTGTGAATTTGCGCTTATTTCAATAATCACATCAATTGCTTTAATATTACCAATACCAATTTTGCCCAACATATATAACATTTACCAAACTAAAGGTTATAATATATGAGACTAACTAAAGTCCTGCAATTAATATTTAAAACCCTGAAATTTAGTATAAAATAAACTTCTCTATAAATAATTAGACTTCTTTGGAATTCTACGAATAATTGTTTTTCCGTTCTCGCCTCTCAAAAGAGAGTTTCGCAAGAACTTTACAACTACTAAAATTTATTGATATTCATAATAAAAAAATATTGAAAAAGATTTTAATTAAAGATTTGATTGGGATTTCTGATATATTGTTTGAACTTTTTTCGACCTTTTGTTAAACTCAGCCTGGAGAAAAAGCGAGTAACAACTCAGAGAGAGGTATGTCCTAGCTTTACCTGCGGAGTCCCACCACAGGAAACTACCAGCTGATAACTGGGAACGCCATAGTCGTATGTTTTAAGGC
>JAVBJW010000015.1:0-2624 GCA_031546805.1 Anaplasmataceae bacterium | reverse complement strand
CTGCAAAAATATCATTTAACAATCCTTGATCTTGACCAAATTTCTCTGGGTTATTTAGCAAGAGATTTTTAAAATTCCTGTCTCTAATAAGCGGTAAAAGAGTCTTTAATAAATTAATTTTTATCACTTGCTTAAAATACTTAAAACTCTCAGTAGATATACCATCCATACTTTCTAAAGCAGGCAATAACTTTGCTTCTGCTTCTTCATTAAGGTTGTAAAAACTTCTTATTGCTTGTGCTTCCTGAATTTCTAGTATCAACTTATTTAATTGATCTTGCTCTTCCTTGATTAAGTTTTGTGCATTTTCATCACTTTGAGCAACTGCCTTATCCAACCTATTATTTAAATCTTCCTGATATGCTTTTAATTTCTCATTATCTATCTCACTCTCATCAAACCTTTCTTTATTAATTTCTATCCCTGTTTTTTCCTTGTTTACTTCTTCATCTTCCCCTAACAGACACTCCCTCCATACCGCTTCTCGCTTCTTCCTTGATATACTGCATTTGTTTTTTTTCTACTAGCTGGTGGGACTTCTTTTGTTCTAGATTGCATAAGCTCTTTTCTCTTAGAGATAAAATGCTGCATCCAGTCAATAGCTTCATGGTTAGTAGATTTTTCTAATAGTTTAAGACAATTATCCAAGTGTTGATCAGTGGTGTTTGCCCGAAAGATAGCATTTTTAGCCACTGATTCTACGTCAAAAAGCGGTAAGGCTTTATTAAGGAATGAAGCGACTACTTTTTCATTAGATGGTTTAATACTTTTTATTATCATACCTAGCAATTTATAATTTCTAGCTTTTAATATTTCATGTTGTAAGTCTCGTCCACCTAACTTTTCTGCTTCTTCCCATAGCAAATCTACTATCTTGTCATAACCGTGTGCAATAGCTATTCCTATTTGTGGTAGTACTTCACGTTGTACTTCTCCGTTTAACTCTCCTGCTTTACTGTATAAAAATACTACCATGTCTTTTTTATTTTGTTTAATAGCATCACCTAATATATAGAATCCAATATTCTCATTGCCCAACTCTAATAACATTGCACGTTGTATGTTTAACTCTTCTCCTCTTTTCCATACCCACTCAAGTGCTGATACGTCATTTTTTTTTAAAATAATCTCGTATATCATGGATCTATCTGCAACACCTGCAACACTTCTTCCTTCTTTCATCAATAATACACGCTTTGCTTCTATGTTCTCTGTTTTACTCCATATCCAATCAGCTACTAATAAATTACTTTTTTCAATACACGATTGAAGCCATAGAGATAAAGTCCTTGCTTTAGCAGACTCATACATATTACTTGTTATCTTGCTCCACAGTGAGTTTAAGAAGATTATTTTTTGATCTACATCATTATCATAATAAAATATTAGCGGTGAAAGATCTTCTAGCATTATATTTCTTGTATTAGGCAATTCATTCAAATAATGACTAGCCTTTTCCCAATCATTTTTTAAACAAGCAATATTAAACTTTATCCTTATTAATTTCTGTTGAATGTTATATACTTCAGATGGATATAGTTCACATAATCTACGCAATGGACTATGCACTCCTGCTACTTCCAATTTTTCTAATGTCAGATTATCATCTACTATTGGGTTTTTATCATTATTAGAAAAACTTAACTCTTTTAGCCATGGTAAGAAAGGGAGAAGGAACTTATCATTATAAGTTTCTTTATCTATAAGATTAAATATAGTTAAACCATAATGATTTTTAATAAGATCAATATATTCATCAACTGACTCGGGCATTGTTGTTTTCATGCCTGGAGGGATATTAATATCAGTAGCCACATTTTTTATCATTGTTTCATATATTTCAGAATATGGTACCTGGATGAGATCTTGTAAATCTATATGCTTACCATTAAGTTTATCAACCGAAGTGTAAAACAAATCATCTATTGTAACACCAGTACCTTCCAATTTTTTACTTATTTTTTCTTCAATAGCTCTAACCATTAATCTGTTTAAAACGGTCCAAATGCTCATTTTCTCTAGACTTCTTCTCTCACGTTTATTTATATCACCATCATTCTTAGCCCGTTTTTGCACTACACTACCTTCACCATGCAATAAAGAATCATCTGATTCCACATCATGATTATTGATAATTAGTGTGGTATTGTTATCTGTGTTTTGGTCAGTAGTATTACTATGCATGATTCCTCCATGTGATAAACCTTTGCCTTAATTTGTGACAAACAATATAAAAAATCGTAATGCAATTAGCATATATTTTTTCAATTATAGTATTAATTCTTATTATGCTATAATTTCTTTTAAAAATAAGTAATATCTTAAATACAATATTTACTACTTTACTCATTTGAGATTCTCTCTAATTCTCAAATAGATAAGAACTTTTATCACTTCATACTATTGTTGATATACCCAACTATGGTCTTCTTCATAAGATAAAAGGAAGAAACAGAGAGGAAGTTTAGAGAGAGTGGAATGCTCCACCATATAACGTAACGAACTTTTCTCAGTTCAATCTTGAGTCATTCTAAGAACCGCAACAGTAGCCAATTCTATCCTGCATACATATATACCTTCATACCCAATTATACTGCAAACAACTTTTTATTTTGTTTTCCATA
>JAVBJW010000055.1:0-11546 GCA_031546805.1 Anaplasmataceae bacterium | reverse complement strand
ATTAATTCCAGAGCAGAAATAGCACAATCAAAAACTCGCTTCGCTAAGGATGAGAGTAGAGCACAAGATTCGGGAATTGAAAATATTTAAGATTTTATCGCACGTCTATAGGAATTTTCAAAAGAAATATAATATGAGGTTTAATATTGTATTGTGAATCTGAGGCATGCTTTTTAATTAATCCTTCTCTCGACATACCTTCAACCCTAAATCTTTCCTTGTTGTTTCGCAGCAGGTCAGGTGTTGTTTTTCCGATTTTAAATCTCTTGGCCGCAGATACTCTACTTTCTCCTTCATCCAAATTGCCTTTTTCCTTAAATATATGCTCCTGGCATTTAACCCTCCTCATTACCCTGAATCCTTATCTTGTCACATTCGGACTATTGTAGGGCTAAAGCCAAAAAGCGACAGAAAAAAGGGAATTGGTGTACAAAAATGGATGCGAATGAAGTGGTAAAGCTAGAACTGCCAAATATTTGTGAATGTGGTGGAGAAATTGCGATATGCGAAAAATAGTATATTCACCAAAAAGTCGATATTCGTGAAATCAAGCCTTATGTAATAGAATATCAGTTGTAGCATGGACGCTGTAGAAAATGCGGAAAAAAGTAGCAAGAAGGCGTTACAGCAGACACATTTGACCCCTAAAGTTAAGTCGGTAATTGCAGCATTAAGTGGGTTTTATAAAAAACCTTTCTTGAAGTTAATGAGACGAAATAAGAACTTTAATTCATGTTAGTTTGAGAGTTCTTAGAGGCTCGAGCGATTTTTAATCTATGAAAATCTTCTTCTGCATGGTATGAAGATCTAGTTAATGGGCTTGAGGACACCATTTGAAATCCTTTGGAATAAGCTATGTACTTATAATGTTCAAATTCTTCTGGAGTAATGTAACGATCAATTTTAGCATGTTTAGGTGTGGGTTGGAGATATTGTCCAATTGTAATAAAGTCAACATCGGCTGCGCGTAAATCGTCCATAACTTGTAGTATTTCTTCTTTTGTCTCTCCAAGACCAACCATTAAACCAGATTTGGTAAAAATATCATTGTTACTTTGCTTTACTGTTTTAAGTAAAAATAAAGAGTGGAAATAACGAGCACGTGGCCTAATTTTAGCATATAACCTTGGTACTGTTTCAACGTTGTGATTATAAACATCAGGATTAGCTTGCGCTATTTTGTCAATTACTCCTTCCTTATTTAAAAAGTCTGGAGTTAAAATTTCTACGGTTGTATTAGAGTTAATTTTTCTTATTTCTGCTATACATCTAATAAATTGCTCAGCACCACCGTCCGGAAGATCATCTCTATCAACAGATGTAATAACAACATGTTTTAAACCCAATTTTTTTACAGCAATTGCTAAATTTTCTGGCTCATGAGGATCGAGTTTATCGGGAATTCCAGTTGCAACATTACAAAATGCACAAGCACGCGTACATACAGAACCTAAAATCATAACTGTTGCATGGCGTTTATTCCAACATTCACCAATGTTAGGACATGCTGCTTCTTCACATACTGTATGCAAGTTATGCAGTTTAACTATATTTAAAGTCTCATCAAAAACATCACCAGAAGGAGCTCTTACTCTTAGCCACTGAGGTTTATTTTGCATATTTACTCATAAAAAACTAAATGACACCAGCAGCTTTTTTAATAACAGCCTTCTTTAGTTTTCTTTTTATTTTTTGTGCTTCTGGGCTCAATTTTCTAGTAGAGGTATTCAATAGATACAAATCAAAACCACCTTTATAATCTATTGTCCTTAAAGTTCTTGTCGCTATGCGCATTTTAAATTTGCTATTTAAAATTTCACTCCTCAAAGTAACATTAAATAAATTCAGCAAAAAAGAGCGCTTGGTTTTACGGTTTGAGTGAGATACTTTATTACCAAAAGATTTTACTCTACCAGTTATATCGCAGGCTCTACTCATTACTTTATCTCAAAATTTTTATTTATCTTAAAACAGCTTAGTTAATTAGTCAATAGGTATTTCCCATAAAGCGCAATATTCAAAGCTTGAAAGTATACGATATTATAACCCTCTTTAAAGCATGTCTTAAATATTCATTTATATAATATGACAAATTAGCAACAAAATTCCTTTTGCTTTAATTCTATAAATTTTCTCACTTTAGAAATAGCTTGCTCTTCTACTTGCCTTATTCTTTCTTTTGACACGTTATACTTTTTACTTAATGTTTCAAGCGTTTCATGTTTACTGCTAAGATGCCTTTTTATTAAGATATCCCTTGCTCTTTCACTCAGAGTAGAGATGGCAGCATTAAAAATATCATTTTTTAGTTTTTGTTCTTCTTTTACCTTATATACCACTTCTTGATTCGGCTGTGGAGAGGGTATTATATCTTGTAATTCTTTATTGTTATCATTATCTCCTATAAATGAATTTAACGACTTATCTTTATACGTCAGCCTACTATTCATTTCAATAACATCATTTTCAGATACAGAACATTCATCAGCAATCAACTTAATCTCTTCTTTACTCAACGAATCACTTTTTGTGCAACCTAAAATTTTCTTTTTTACTTTACGCAAACTAAAGAATAATTTCCTTTGTGCTTGAGTGGTACCAATCTTTACAAATGACCAAGATTTTAATATATATTCCTTAATTGATGCTTTAATCCACCATATTGCATAAGTTGAAAAGCGAAAACCAAGATTAGGATTAAACTTTTTTACTGCATAAGCTAACCCCATATTACCTTCCATTATCATTTCCATTAATGAAAGACCATAATTCTTAAACGTCATAGCAATTTTTACTACAAAACGAAGATGACTAGTAATAAGCTTATGAGCAGCTTTAACATCGCCATTTTCATGCCAACTTTTTGCTAATGACACCTCTTCTTCTTGAGACAGCATAGGAAATATCCGTATTTTATTTATATATTGCGTAATATCACTACCGACACAAATAGAAGATTGTATCCTTGATGTTAACATCGCTAATTTCTCCTTTTTTAACTATTTATTTTATCAATATTGTATTTATTAAACTGTAAAATTTCAAGTCTAAGTTATTTGAAGTTATAAGTAATTTTACATTTACATATAACGGAGCTTTAACATATAAATATATTTACTTAGTAAAATTTAAAACACATGAATCCTATTATATGCGCTTTAGATACGCAAGATATAAACGAAGCAATATTGCTCGCAAGAACACTTATTGGCAAAGTTGGAATGATCAAATTGGGTTTGGAATTTTTTACTGCTAACGGTATATTTGGAGTACAAAAAATAATAGAGCTAGGTATACCAGTTTTTCTTGACCTAAAATTGTATGATATACCTAATACCATTGCTAGAACAGTTACAATTATAAAATCAATAGATATTGCAATGTTAACATTACACTTAAGTGGTGGTATAAAAATGTTAAGAAGTGCGCTAGATATTGTTGCCAACACAAGCATCAACATAGTTGGTGTTACCGTGCTCACTAGTATGGATGATGATGATTTGCAACTAGTTGGTATAGATAAAACTACGAAAGAACAAGTAACATTTCTTGCTGAAATTGCAAAAGAGATTAATTTATATGGTATAGTATGTTCCGCGTTAGAGATAACAGAAGTACGCAAAACATGCGGAAATAGTATTAAGATAATAGTACCTGGTATACGCGTGGAAAATAGTATTGATGACCAGAAAAGAACTACAACTCCAGCAGAAGCAATCAAACTTGGTGCAGATTATATTGTAATAGGTAGGCCAATAACTAAAAATGATAATCCAAGATGTGTAGCAGAATCGATCCTAAATTCGCTTTTAGAAGGCAAATTCTAGCTGTACAGCATATAAGTATTGAGTGGTAACGGAATTGTAGAAAGTGATTGACAGTATGCAAATTTCATCCTGAAAGTAAAACGGAAGTAATACCAATATTTCAAGCTTTTAGTAAATTACAAATACATTAATGTCTTTTTAAATATCCTAATTTTAGGATGTTTAATGGGATGAATATGGGAATTTCTGAATGTGTAAAGATTTCTAACAATTTAGAGATAAAAAAACAAAAGCAACAAAGAAACTCATACAAAGAGGAAATGAAACGTCCAGAAGATATAAATAATTTTCACTTAAGCATGACAACTGATCCTGTTGAAAAAAAGGCACGAAGAGGTATTTTTAGTAACATTTTAGAAATAGAAAGCAAATACAGGATGCCACTTAATAAGTATTCTGCAGAAAAAATGATAGATGAGTTGTTAAATCTTATAAAGAATGGACAAGAAGAAAAGGTAATGTTTGGTGTACCAAATGGTTTAGTATATGGTATAGAACCTGATAAAGAAACAATAGAAAAAATAAATAAAGGTTCAATAATAGACTGGTTAATAAAGAAGGCAGACTTGCTTAATCAGCGACAGGACAATTTAAGTACGAATAATAATCTAAAACCTCTCTTGCAAGAAATATCTAATTTAATTTTAACAGGCACCCCTATAAGTGCAGAAATTTTAACCTCACATAGTTATTTTATATCGCAACTTGAAGCACAAAAAGATCGTATCGCTTATTTATCCAATTTAGAGGAGATCGTGTGTAAAAGCATTGAAAACGTTGGAAAAGAAGGTGTGGTAGTGCAAAGGGATAGTCAATTTTACTGCGTGAAATGTCCTGAAGATAGTATTATTATGCCTACAAAATTTATGGATGCTCCAGAATTTAAAGATTTAGAATATGGTGCACTACAAATAGGAGAAGGGCAGAATATAATCAGATTGCTCAATGGTAAGTATCACGACATGAAAGGTAGAGTTAAAATGACATTTGAGATAAATGATGAAGTACTTGAGATGACTTTATCTTCTGAAAAAGCTGATGAATACGAGCTCAATGCCATGTATTTTGGTTGCATAGTTGTAGAGATGGATGATAAAAATTGTGAGATTTTTTCAAGATATTGTGATGAACTAGGAAAAGAGCCTCGTCTGGAAAAGGTTCTTTGGTGTGCTGAAAACTTTGTGAAGCAAAAGAAAAATGAGCCAACTGACCGCCTCGCTGGTTTGAGAAAGTGAGTGTTGAAACTTGTAGTAAAGAAACACAAACATGTCAGTCACGTTCAGCAAGTGTAGATTTTTGATAGTTCTTAACAATTCATGTTTTACAAATATGGTTGGATTTCATTCAAAACTGGCAAACAGTAGTAGAAAGTATAGATTTATAAGGAGTTATCTATACGTAGTTTAATGATTTAACTAATATTAGAGAGTCAGTAGTAAATCAAATATCTACTATTCTTTTAATTCAAAAAATGTATAAGATAGCGTTATTTCTTCTACATCAGATGTTTCTGGATCTACTGCTATTTCAGGATCTATAAAAAAGGATACTGGCATTACTACTTTTTTTTTCGATGGTAACGTTTGTTCAGCAAAACAAAAGCAAGCTATTTTATTAAAATATTTTCCAGCTTTATGAGGTGTTACATTATATACTGCCATCCCATTCATGGAATGATCAGATAAATTTTCTGCGTAATAAAATACTAATTTTTGCTCTCCAGTTTTAATATTAGTATAATTTAACTCTGGTTTAAAAATCCATGGTAAATTAGGTATTACATCAGCATTAAAGTAAATTTTTATTTCTTTACTCTCTATACCTTGCGTTAATGTAAGAGATTTTATTTTTTTTACTGTCCCGCCATAACCTGTTACCTTGCAAAAAACTTTATATAACGGTACAGAAGCATAAGCTAAACATAGCATTGATAAAACTAAGAATAATAATGATAGTGTGATATGGCTTTTTTGTTTAAAATCTTTTTTTTTGCTCATTTTTTGATGTGAATTTTATCTAGCATCAACTCAGCGGCTTTTTGCTCTGCTAATTTTTTGTTACTGGCATGAGCAGACACTTCTCCATATTTCTCTACATAAACTGTAACAATAAAATTTGGTTTATGTGCCAAACCGGACTGTTCAACTACTTTATAAATAGGTAATGGCAATTTATTGCCTTGAACCCATTCTTGCAATATCGTCTTTGCATCTTGAGGAGGAGTCAGCATGTTTTGAGCAAGCGGCTTCCAATATTTTAAAATAAATTTTCTTACAGCCCTTATTCCTGAATCTAGATATATCGCTCCTATTAAAGCTTCTAATACATTTTCGAGATTTCTTAAATTAGACTCACCACCATTTTGACGCTCACCTTCAGTCATAATAATAAATTGTCCTAAATTGATTTTACCAGCAATCTCCCCCAAAGTTGAACCACATACTAACATAACTTTTTTTTTAGCCAAAGAACCCTCTCTATCTTGAGGAAAAAGCTTAAACAGTATTTCAGAAACAACCATATTTAATATGCTATCGCCTAAAAACTCTAGTCTCTGATAATTAAATACCTTATCTTTGTGCTTATACCCAACACTTGGATGAGTTAAAGCTTCTTTTAGTATTTCACTATTTTTGAATTTATAATCAATAATCCCATTCAAATTCATAAAGCCTTTAACCTAAAAATGATAACCTATTAATGAATTATTTAAGCTTTACTGTAATATAAAGACTATTACCTTGACGACTTACCAATAATAAAATTGATTCTTTATTTTCTTTTTTTACCTGCATAATTACTTTTGTAAATTCATCAGCATTTTTAATTTTATTCTGGTTTATATGAGTAATGATATCACCTCTTCTTATACCTTTAGCAAAAGCATCACTTCTAGTATCAACCTTTAGTACAATAATACCCTCAATATCATCACTAAGATTATTTTCCTTCCTTAACTCATTTGATAAACTTGAAATAATAAGTCCAATATAATCAGATTGCGAATCTTCTCCTTCTCCTTTAGCAAGATTTTCAAGGTCATCATCTTGTAATTTTCCAACTCTTATTGCCAGGTCAATTACTTCATTTTTTCTGTATAATTTAATATTTACTTTTTTACTAACTTCTGTTTTAGAAACAGCTTGAGGTAATTGCGCCATTTTGCTTATTTTTATTCCGTTGAACTCAATAATTACATCACCAACTTTAACACCTGCTTTATCAGCAGGGCTACCTTTGGTAACTTCAGCAACTAATGCTCCTTGAGTTTCTTTTAATCCCAAAGAATCAGCAGCTTCTTTAGTGATAGCTTGTACTTTTACACCAACCCATCCATGTTCAACTTTCTTACCTTCTTTTAATAACTTTATTACAGGCTTAGCTATATTAGAAGGTATAGCAAACCCAACCCCTACATTTCCACCAGAAGGGGAAAAGATAGCAGTGTTAATACCTATAACCTCACCATTCATATTAAATAATGGCCCACCTGAATTTCCTTTATTAATTGCAGCATCAGTTTGTATAAAATCACTGACAGTACCAATGTTGATATTGCGTGCTATTGCCGATACAATTCCGGTACTAACAGAACCACCTAATCCAAAGGGATTGCCTACAGCTATAACCCGATCACCAACCCTTGCTTTATCAGAATCGCCAAACTTCACAAACGGAAGTTTTTTATCAGTATCAATTTTTAATACTGCAAGGTCAGTTTTTGGATCTTTACTTAGAATCTTTGCCTTAACCTGAGTATTGTCACTAAGTGTAACAGTAATCTCTTTTGCGTTAGTAATTACATGATAGTTAGTTACAATAATTCCATTTTCATCTATAACAAAACCAGAACCTAAAGAAACAACCTCTCTGCTTATATTTTGATTTCTCTCCATAAAGAAAGGCTCCATTCTTTCAAAGAACTCCCTAAATTCTTCAAAAAGAGAACCATCTGGTAATTTGGGAAACCTCGTATTATTATTTTCTTCTGTAATTATTTGCTCAGTTGAAACATTAACTACAGCAGGAGCAAGCTGTTCAATTAAATCTGCAAAACCTTCATAATAACCATTATTTACAGAATTTATTGACGGTTTATTTACTGCTTCTTGAGTTTGATTCTCACTTACTAGCAATTGACTTTCATCTATTGATACAGGCTTTTTTGCGCATATCATATGAGGAGAGATAATAAAACTTATTACCAATAAGAATAAAAATTTCTTTTTCATAACTACCTCTATTCTTTATTAAAGAGACGTAAAAAATCATTATTTGGTGACAATATTATTTTTGTATTAGGACCAGAAAATGCCTCTTTATATGCTTGCATAGAACGATAAAAGCTAAAAAATTCCTGATCAGCTTTGAGCGCATCATTGTATATTCCTGCAGCTAATGCATCACCACGCCCCCTTACTTCTTGCGCTCCTTTGATTGCTTCTGCAATAATAATTCTTTTTTGCTTATCAGCTTCTGACCTGATTTTTTGAGCATCTTCTTCCCCTTCAGCTCTAATTTCCTTTGCCTCTTTTTCTCTTTCAGTCTGCATTCTGCGGAATATTGCAGCACTATTTTCTTCTGGCAAGTCTATCCTTTTTATTCTTACATCTATTACATCTATACCAAATTTTTTGGATTCATTACTGACACCTTCTTTAATAAGGTTTATCACTTCTGATCTTTCTGAATTTAATAAATTTACAAGTGATATAGTACCCACTTTTTCTCGGACATTTGCTTCGATGATAGAACTTAAGCGTATAGATAAACCTAATTCAGTTTTTACAGTCTGGTAGAATAATACAGGATCTAATATCTTGTATTTAGCATAAGCATCAACAATAAAACGCTTCTGATCAGCAGTGATAATTTCTCTCGAGCTATAATCAGAGCTAACATCTATTACTCTCTTATCAAAAAAAACAACATTTTGTATTAAGGGAAGCTTAACATATAAGCCACTTGAATTTATTCTTTTTACTACCTTTCCAAGCTGTAGAACTATGGCTTGTTTTTCCTCACTAACAACAAAAACAAAACCTGACAAAACCAAAAAAAGCAAGAAGCAAGAAATAATACTTATTGTTTTAAAAATACTTTTACTCATATATCAATTACTTATTATTATGAATATTGGTAAGAGGTAAATATGAAAATAAACCTTTTAAATCATCACTAACAATAACTTTATCAGTATTGCGTAATATTTTTTCCATAGTTTCAATATACATTCTGTTTCTAACTCCTATTGGTTGATCTTTATACTCATTATATAAAGCAATAAATCTACTTACACTACCTTTAGCATGATTTACTACTTCGTTTTCATAAGCTTCAGCATCTAATTTAACTTTCGTTGCTTCACCTTTAGCTCTAGGTATAATATCATTGCTATAGGCATATGATTCATTTATAGTACGTTCCTTATCAGCTCGTGCACTTTGAACATCTCTAAAGGCGCTAATTACTTTTTCAGGAGGGTCTATTTTCTTTAATTGCACAGATAAAACCTCTACCCCTATTTTATAATTATTAAGTATTTCTTGTAATAGAGCCTTAGTATCTCTTGCAATGATTGCTCTTCCTTTTCCTTCTAAAGCAAAAGAGATTGTATTTTTACCGATAACTTCACGCATAGCGCTTTCAGCTGCGCTTTTAACAGTTGCACCCGCTCTGTAATCACGCACATTAAATAAATATTCGTAAGCATCTCTTATTTGCCACTGCACTTCAAAATTAACATTTACTATATTTTCATCACCAGTTAACATCACCCCTTCTCCGCGGTCTATGTCCCTGTTATAATTATAGTTAATAGAACCAATTTCTTCACGATTTACTTCTTTTACATTAACTTTAATAACTTTGCCTATGGGATAAGGAAGGTGATAACGCAATCCAGAACTACCAACATTGCTGTATTTACCAAAAGTTAATTCTATGCTTTCTTCTCCAGGTCCAACTACATAAAAACCTGTGGCAATGTAAATAACACAAATAATAAAAGCAATAAGTGCATAAAAACCGCAAGAACCAGTAGGACCATTGTTGAAAAAGGACCCGTATATATTCTTAACCATAAGAATTATTTTATCAAAAGGATCGTAGTTATTGCTACAAGAAAAGTTAGCTTTTTTATGCTTTTTATCACTTTCCCAAGGATCCTGACCGTTAAACATAACTAAATTTTAAATTAACAATTTGAGACCTTAACACATACATAATTTTATATCAACATAATTCTGTATTTATGTAGAACTTATATAAGCTTTTATTTGTCTTCTTTACCAGCTAAGTAATGTCTACTTCCAGGCTTTGTGATTGGAATTTGCTTTAATCCTTCGGGAATATTGCTATCAGTGTAGTTTTGTATATCTAAATTCAGTAGTGAAATAACATGAAAAGGTAAATCAGTTTTATTGCTTCTATTAACTAAAGCAGCTTCGGCTACAACTATTCCTCCATAATCTTTTGCACATTCTGCAGCCTCCAAAGAAGATTTACCAGTAGTAATTACATCTTCCACTATCAATATCTTATTATCTTTTTCTATCTTAAAACCACGACGCAAAATAAAATTACCATTTACTCGCTCGCAAAAAATGGTATTTATTCCAAGCTGCCTACCTACTTCATAACCTACTATTATCCCACCTATGGCTGGTGATAATATCAAATTTATCTCATCTAAGTTGCAAATAGTTGCTTTTATTTTGTCAACCAACATTTTGCATGCTTTAACAGCACAATGAGGTTTTTCGAAGAGCTTGGCACACTGTATATAGATGTTACTATGCAATCCAGAAGATAAAAGAAAGTGCCCTTCTAGAATCGCATCACTTTCTATAAACTCTTTAATTATAGGACAGTCTTTTTCTAACATATAAAGTTTAATTAATACCACTAAAGTATACATTATTACTTAGATTTAGAAAAGTAGTAGATTTAGCAAACCAAACAACAATCGTCTATTAAACGAAGGGTAAAAATATATTCAATTCAAAATTGATTCCTCTATAGGCTGAATCAGCTAAAGTTTTTACATTCAGTAATATATGGATCTTTAAAAAACGAAAATTTTACCCCTACCATATCAACTTTCTTTTTGCATCTCCTTTTGCAGCAGATTTATTATTGCAGATCGCTATCGAAATAGGAGAAAATGCTTTGGTTCATTTAATTGCTGCAATTTATAATCTAGAATTGATTATACAGGATAGTTATGCAGAGTGCGACCCAGAAGTCATGAAGGTTAAAATCCATCCACCATAACATCTGGTTGAAATTATAATCCACATTTTAGAAGAATGGCAATCTTTTAGGGTGCAAGCATGGATTAAAAGGAGGTAATATCAAACTTAATGATAAATCCATGCGAACAGAGTTGGATATGATTATGAGTAGAACCTATGTTTGAATTATCGTGATGATTAATATGCGAAAGAGGTTGGTACGCATAGACCAAAAGGTGAGAAGTTAATGAGGAATCGGGATTGCGTATGCCTGATTTGATGTTCTTAAACTCTAGGCAGTGTCGACAATAAAAACGATAACGGTATAATGTTTTTTTAAAAGTGAGAGAAGCAATGTTGTATGGGTTACAAGACAATGAATGGGCAAGAATAAAGGACAGTTTGCCTGGGAAAGAAGCAGAAGAAGTGCAAATGATAACAGGAAGTTTATAGCATGTGGATAGGCAGAACGTGGCACCATGGA
>JAVBJW010000020.1:0-34499 GCA_031546805.1 Anaplasmataceae bacterium | reverse complement strand
CCTTATGGTTATATGCCTTAAAACATACGACTATAGCGTTCCCAGTGATCAGCTGGTAGTTTCCTGTGGTGGGACTCCGCAGGTAAAGCTAGGACATACCTCTCTCTGAGTTGTTACTCGCTTTTTCTCCAGGCTGAGTTTAACAAAAGGTCGAAGAAAACAAAACAATATATCAGAAATCCCAATCAAATCTTTAATTAAAATCTTTTTCAATATTTTTTAGGTAACTTATGAATATCAATAAATTTTAGTAGTTGTAAAGTTCTTGCGAAACTCTCTCTTGAGGGGCAAAGAACTGAACAAGTACACAAGTTTGCGAAAGTAGTCTATTAAACAACCATTGACGTGGTTGGAACAATACTTTGCACGTTACAACCTTTAAAGCTACTAGCTACAAAGTCAATCTGACTATTTATATAAGCTGCACTTTTTTGGGCATAAAATGAACCTTGACTGGCAACATAATCTCTATTTTCTTTGTTTATGATAGATGATACATTGTGTGGAATATATGATGCACTATCTAGAACAGATGACGTACCAACTAAAACCTGTGTTGCACCATCCATAATATACTTAACGCCAAGAAAACCTTTATCAACAGCACTTTTCTTATGATTACAATTTTCTTTAGTTAAAAGATAAGACACACTATATGGAACATATGAGGCAAAATAAGTAGCATACGATGCTCCAGATAAAAGATATGACATACCATCCATACTGTACTTAAAACCAAGCATACCCTTATCAATGATATTATATGCAATACTTTTATCTTCTTGTAGCTCTTCTTCTAAAACAACATCATGTTGTTCTTTATTTTTTAATACTTCTTCAACAGATTTTGCTTCATTTCCTAACATAGAATCACTTCTAAAATAATAATAGTTTGATTATTAATTAATTTAATATTTATGTCAATAATAATTTGAATTTTTTATTAATAAATAGCTAAAAATAATTTAAGTTTTTTCTTTTATATCAATAGATAAATCATGTAAATTCTCCTTGTCCACTATAGATGGAGCGTTCATGAGTAAGTCTTCTCCTCTTTGATTCATTGGGAAACAAATAACTTCCCGAATATTTGGCTCATCAGCAAGTAACATAATCATTCTATCAATTCCAGGAGCGATGCCACCATGTGGCGGTACACCGAATTTAAATGCGCGCACAAGTGCATTGAATCTATTATCAACATCCTCTTTGCTATAACCTGCAATTGCAAACGCTTTATACATTATCTCTAAATTGTTATTGCGAATTGCACCACTTGAAAGCTCAATACCATTACAAACAATATCATATTGGTAGGCAACTATATCTAAAGGGTCTTTTTGCTCTAGGTCTGATAAATTTCCATGAGGCAGAGAAAAAGGATTATGGAAAAAATCAATTTTTTTCTCCTTTTCATTGTAAGCAAAATATGGAAAATCCACAATCCAACAAAACTTAAATACATTTTGCTCAATTAAACCAAGTTCTAAACCAAGAAGTTCACGCATCCCGCCAGCAATTTTTTCTGCCTTTTCTTCTTTATCTGAGGCAAAGAAAACACTATCTCCTGGTTTTAAATTTACTAAATTTCTAATTTGCTCAAGTCTATCTTCATCGAGAAATTTTGCTATAGGACCTCTCGCAGAAAAATCTTCTTTTTCAAAAGTAATATATCCCAAACCTTGTGCACCAAGTTCTTTTTTAGCATATCCTATTTTGTTATCAAAAAAACTACGTGGCTGATTTGCTGTACCTGGAGCAGGGATCGCTCTTACTATCATATTGGATTCAATATTTTTCTTAAAAATATTGAACTCTGAATCACGAAAGGTTTCAGTTACATCAGCAATGATTAATGGATTACGCAAATCAGGTTTATCAGAACCATATTTCAGCATAGCTTCTTTATATGGTATACGTACGAAGTCTTTGCAAACATGTTTGCTAGAAAATTTAGAAAATATATTATATAAAATAGGTTCTATAGTATTAAATATATCTTCCTGTGAGACAAAAGACATCTCAAGATCAAGCTGATAAAATTCTCCAGGAGAGCGATCTGCACGAGCATCCTCATCACGAAAACATGGAGCAATTTGAAAATATTTATCAAAACCAGAAACCATAAGAATTTGTTTAAATTGTTGCGGAGCCTGTGGCAACGCGTAAAACTTACCTGGATGCAGCCTACTTGGCACGAGATAATCGCGTGCACCTTCAGGAGATGAAGCTGTGAGTATAGGGGTTTGAATTTCAATAAATCCACTTGCAGTCATTAGCTTTCGTAACTCTGTAATTACTTGTGATCGCAAAATAATGTTTTTACGAACCTTCTCACGCCTTAAATCCAAAAATCTATATTTAAAACGAATATCTTCAGGATAATCTTGTTCTCCAGCAATGGTCATAGGCAATACATCTGCTTCTGATATGACAGTTATGTCCTCAACCATTATTTCAATATCACCTGTATCTATCGAGCTATTTACAGTATCGTTTGTTCTTGGCCTTACTTTACCTTTAATGGTAATGACACTTTCTAATTTAAGACTTACAATACTTTCAAAACAATTTTTACTTATTTCTTCATTGAAAACCAACTGTGTAATTCCATAAAAATCACGTAAGTCAACAAAAACAATCTTGCCATGGTCACGCTTGCGATATATCCACCCTGAAAGAGTGACGACACTCTCTATATTACTTTTTTTTAATTCTCCACAAGTGTGAGTTCTATACTGCATGAGTAATCCTAAAACTATAGTGTATATATAAATAAATACAGATAAAATAAAAATTCTCTATAAAATATAATAGTATTTTATTAATCCAAAATTATATGACATCTTATGTGCCTTTGCCTAGTCGTGGTATTATTCTGCTGCAAGGCCCAGATATTAGAGATTTTTTACAAGGTGTTATTACAAATGATATATCCAAATTACAGGATGGAAAGGCTATTTATTCTCTGTTGCTTAATCCACAAGGTCGTTACCTTTATGATTTTTTCCTCATTCAAAAAGGCAAATATATTCTACTAGAATGTGAAAATATATATTTAACAGAAATAATTCAAAAGCTCAATTTATTAAAAACTTATCTTAAAGTAAAAATTCAAGATATAAGTGAAAAGTATAAGGTAGGTGTAATATTACAAAATAGCAAAATAGACACTAAGAGATATCATATTGCTTTTGCTGATCCGCGTCATACATCGCTTGGAATCAGGATAATTTTACCAATTGCACAAGAGATAGAAAATATTGAGATCGGAAATTTTAATGAGTACGAGCAAATTCGTATACAGAATTTAGTTCCTAGCGGAGCAGAAGATATGATACAAAATAAATCATTTCCTTTACAATTCTTGATAGATAAGATTAATGGCATTGACTTTGATAAAGGGTGTTATATAGGGCAAGAAGTTGTAGCAAGAATGCACAGATCCCTACTTAGGAGAAAAATATACTTAATCACTAGTGGACGTAAATTACCTGCTATTGGTACAAAAATAGTAGATGATCAACAACAAGAAATAGGAGAATTACGCTCTAACATAAACAACATTGGAATAGCGCTACTCAATATAGAAAAAATAAATAAAGCGATAGAAGATAAAGATACATTGTTTGCTGATGGCATAAAGATCGAAATACAGAACCAAGAAAATATTTAAGACAATATAGTGAAATATGATTGAATCTCACTGATTTCAAAAATATTTTTATTGCTATTTTCTTATTTCCATATATATTAATTTATTAAGTTAATATTATATGAGAAGTAAAAATCATGACATATTTTGAAGAAGCATGTATTAATTATAATGAAGAAGGGTATATAAATTTACCTATCAATGATTATTTTCACCATGCAAATAATGAAGATTTATACGAGGTAAAGATACTAAGCCATAATAACATTAATCTAAGGGATGCTACACATAACCTCAGCAAAAATGATAATGTCAATTGTACTGAAGAGTTAGATATTATAGCATGTTGTTATGGTGAATGTCCAAGAGAGGATCTTTATACTTTTCAAGGTAAAAAAGAAGATCTAGAAAAAATATTGACAGATTTAAAGTTATATGACTCTGGTGAAGAAGATAGTTATATTCTCGTAAATTTTAAATATCTTGTCGATGATCCTAAAATTATAGGCAATACTCATTCAGTGAAATTTAGTTCTTGCAATACTTAACTAAAGTTAAGAAAAGTATGCAAAACTTATTAACAGCCACGGGAAGTATTTGTTGGTCGTTGGGTTCTATTATCTAAGCTTGTTTCATAAGAGCTTAGACCTTTTTTTGTTCCAATAATTATTGTTGTTTTTGATTGTGATACACCATTTAAACCTTTACTGGCTTCTTGTAGTTCATTACTATTTAAATCAGGACTCTTTGGATCTTTATCTTTCTTTCTTGCTTTATCGCCAGCATTTTCATTAATATTTTTAAGCTCTTGTGGTTTTTTTGTGTCACAATCAATACGTGTTTTACAAGTTTTTAGTGAACTTGTAGCATATTTTTTAGTACTTGATAAGTCACGAAAAGTATTAACAAAAGAAGATTTAATATTAGCCCAAGTAGCTTTGCGATCCATATCATCGTGATGAAATATAAGATTAGGAGTTCTAAGTAATGAATTTGCAACACAACCTGTGCCCTCAACTATAATACCAGTTGTAATGAAAAGTGAAGCTAAAGACTCAAAGATAAAAGTAAAAACAGAACGAGTTTTAAGTAAACTTTGACTTGATTTAAGAACACCTTTTTTGTTTACACTGATCCTATCGTCAAGACCTTTTGATGTGAGTTTAGAGAGATTTAAAAACAAGCCACCTATTTTATTCAAAACTCCACCAGTAATTCGACAAGCAAAATTACTTACAGCACCACTTAAATTAAACGGAAACATTATAAGTGATGATATCCATCTTGTTTCTCCAGTTTTGCGATCAACAACACGGAAAGAAGTAAGTTTAATATCACCAGAAAAAGAATAATACAAGGCCTTGCCATTATCAACAGGGGCAATTTTACCACTACTATCAACTTCAATTACTATAATTTTATCTTTCAGTTCTTTTTTGCTATAGCCAAAAACTTCCTTTCTTTCTGGAGAAATTAGATCTATTGCTGAAGGAATTGCATATATAGTATTGCCATTATAAGACTGATCATAAGGTTCTTGCAGTTTAACTATAGGATACCGCTCTTTTCCAACCCATAAACAATCATTATGTAATGTACAATTTTCTGAAATTTTCTTAGGAGAATAGCACTTACGACCATAATATCTTGCATTTCTCTTTGCATTATCAATATAAACTTTTTCAGCTTTATCATGTAAAAAATGTCTGTGAGTGAAAAATTTGTCTCTATGAAAGCGAAATTTTTTATACCCATTAAGTATAGAACTACCAAAAGATAATAATTTATTCCCTACTTTTGCAAACATAATTGTTTTTTTAATATAAGTTGTATCAATTTTACGGAATATTTAGTTAATAATCAATTAAGATTGATTAATATAAAGAAAATAAAAGAGAGCAATCAATACTCCACAAAATGTAGTAACAGAAATTGCTTTGATAAAAACATAAACTAGAAGCCTAACCTTAGCATCATAAATATAATCTTCACAAATAACCTGCATTCCCAATACAGCATGCCAAAATATAAAAAATAATAATACAAAAAAAGTAAAAAGCTGCAATGGGTGAGCTAAAACAAAGTTAATAACTTGTTGCTCATTTTGAATAATGAATAAATGTATAAAGGTATATACAAACCACGGAAATAGAAGCAGCATAATAACAGCTGATAAACGTTGAAACCACCAATGACAGACTACATTGCTCATATTATATTTGCTTAATAAAAAATCAAAAAAGCTGAAAGAGAGCTAAATAGCAAGAATAAAAACATTACTATAATACCTGTAGTTAACACTCCTTTATTAGTAAGGTTTATACCCAAATCCCACAATAAATGACGAACACCATTCAAAAGATGATAAATCAAAGAAAATAAAAATAAAAGAGCAAAAATTTTACTAATAAAACCTAGATAATGATTAGAAAAAACTACAGCGAAGGAATTAGTAAAAAAAGTGTATAGTATGAAACACCAAGAATAAAGTAGAAAACCAAAGAATAAAAATACACCACTCATCCTATGAGATATTGAAAGAAGACTAGTAATCTGTATTCTATATACTTGAAGATGAGGAGAAAGGGGCTTTTTTATAATATTATTAACCATATGTAAAGCTAATATAACACTTAAAATAGAAAGAAAGACAGTGGCACACTATGTAATCATACCACTATAAAAATAGCAGATCACATATTAAAGCTGAAGGAGGTAATCCAGCCGCAGGTTCACCTACGGCTACCTTGTTACGACTTAACCCCAGTCATCGACCCCACTTTAGATAGCTGCCTCCTTAAAAAGGTTAGCACACTAGTTTCGAGTGAAACCAACTTCCATGGCTTGACGGGCAGTGTGTACAAGACCCGAGAACGTATTCACCGTGGCGTGCTGATCCACGATTACTAGCGATTCCGACTTCATGCTCTCGAGTTGCAGAGAGCAATCCGAACTGAGACGACTTTTTGGGATTGGCTCAACTTCGCAGTTTTGCAACCCATTGTAGTCGCCATTGTAGCACGTGTGTAGCCCACTTTATAAGGGCCATGATGACTTGACGTCGTCCCCACCTTCCTCCAATTTATCATTGGCAGTCTCCTTAAAGTGCCCAGCTTAACCTGTTGGTAACTAAGGATAAGGGTTGCGCTCGTTGCGGGACTTAACCCAACATCTCACGACACGAGCTGACGACAGCCATGCAACACCTGTGTGAGGCCCAGCCGAACTGAATCCTTCCTCTCAGAAGGAGATAGCCTCCATGTCAAAAAGTGGTAAGGTTTTTCGCGTAGCATCGAATTAAACCACATGCTCCACCGCTTGTGCGGGTCCCCGTCAATTCCTTTGAGTTTTAATCTTGCGATCGTAGTCCCCAGGCGGAATGTTTAACGCGTTAGCTACAATACAGAGATACAATCCCTACATTTAACATTCACCATTTACAGCGTGGACTACCAGGGTATCTAATCCTGTTTGCTCCCCACGCTTTCGTACCTCAGCGTCAGAATCGAACCAGACAGTCGCCTTCGCCACTGGTGTTCCTCCTAATATCTACGAATTTCACCTCTCCACTAGGAATTCCACTATCCTCTTTCGACCTCTAGTATAGCAGTTTTAAAAGCAGTTCTAAGGTTAAGCCTTAGGATTTCACTTCTAACTTACTAAACAGCCTACGTACCCTTTACGCCCAATAATTCCGAACAACGCTAGCCCTCTCCGTATTACCGCGGCTGCTGGCACGGAGTTAGCCAGGACTTTTTCTGTAAGTACCGTCATTATCTTCCTTACTAAAAGAGCTTTACAACCCTAAAGCCTTCTTCACTCATGCGGCATAGCTGGATCAGGCTTTCGCCCATTGTCCAATATTCCCCACTGCTGCCTCCCGTAGGAGTCTGGACCGTATCTCAATTCCAGTGTGGCTGATCATCCTCTCAGATCAGCTATAGATCATAGCCTTGGTAAGCCATTACCTTACCAACTAGCTAATCTAATATAGGCTCATCTAATAGCGATAAATCTTTCCCTCGTAAGGAGTATATGGTATTAGCTGCTATTTCTAGCAATTATTCCATACTATTAGGTAGATTCCTATACTTTACTCACCCGTCTGCCACTAAAGTTAGAACGTAGCAAGCTACATTCTAACTCTCGTTCAACTTGCATGTGTTAAGCTTGCCGCCAGCGTTCGTTCTGAGCCAGGATCAAACTCTCAAATTTAACTTAAATCAAAATGATTTAAGGACTTGTGCTCAAACCAGAGCTAAAATAATAGCACCAGTGCACAAAAGTTTATTTGCTTTGCACCACTGCCTTTATTTCTATTCTCAAACACTAACTTTACTAATCAAACAACAAAATTACCTTTTTATTAAATAGATAAGATTAACCTATGTCAATATATTTTAACTAAATTTTTTATATTTCGGTAATCGACTATAGCAGAACATATTATAATGTTTAATAGATAAAGATTTACTACACCTCACTTGTATACTATTATTAATATAATGTTATTATAAAGGTGGTGGGAATGTTTATAAATGAAGGTGTGAGACAAAACAATATTGACATGATAAAAACTGCATTAAGGAATGGTGATATAATGGTTAATAATGTAAATCATATAGAATTGACAACTTTAGGGATGGCAATAACGTATGGGTGTAGTATTGAGTTAATCAACCTCTTATTAAGTGAAGGAGCTGAAATAAAAACAGAGTACAGAATAAATCATTCCCCTCTTACAATACATGAATACAATCATCTGCATTTAGCTATTATTTATAGAAGAGCTGATATTGTTCAAACGTTTTTAGAACGAGGCACAAAGATCGTAAAAGATATACCTTTTTTCAAGATAATAGAGGGTCTCAATAAAGTTACAAAGTTGTATGGTGTTTGCTCATTTTTCGAGGATGATAAAGCTAACACAGTTTATGCTGAAACTGAATTATGCTCACATGGTATCTTGACTACTCTTAATATTGCATTTGGTGTTCGTGATCCAAAAATTATTCAATTAATATTGCAACATGATAAGAATTCTTTTATAGGACATATTCAGGATGACGGGACTATACCACATCCTGAATACCTCAATCAAGTGGGGTTAAGGAAGGTGGGTGAATACTACACATATCACCCATATCATAAAAATTGTTCTGATGATTCTAACAAGAGTCTTAGTTATACAGATTTCATACGCTATATAGATAACTTAAATAATGTAGATATAGATTATTTAAATCATCATATTGCTGGTACTACTGATCGTATAGCAGATGAACGAATTGGGTTATTAAAGCGCTATATTGATACACATAGCAGAATAGCATATATGATTATCCTATGTTGTTCTCAAGGTAATAACATTACAGATCAAGATAAGATAGGTATGTTAAAGCTTATTGCAAAATGTGTAAATCAATTAGAGCTGAATAATATGATTAGCTCTATTAATACTTTACTAGAAGACAACATTGTCAGTAAGTTGCCACATAGTGTTCAACACTCGGATATAATAAATAAAATTTCTCTCTATCTTAATTGTATAGAAACAATGTCTAATAGCAATAAGATCTTCAAACATGCAGTTAAAGAAATTGAAAAGGCAATTAATACTATTCTTGTAGGTAGTGAGGGTCAAAGTGTTTCCGTACAAGCAGGTATACATATAAGCAAGTTGCAAATACAATAGATAAAAATTACCAGTCGATGTTTTTGTCACTTTCTTTAATTTGTAATACAGATATTAGGCTAATTATTGCAGAGAGAGTTATATAAAACCCTGGTGCAATTTTAATTTTCATTACCATTGCAAGCCATGTGCATATCAAAGGTGAAAACCCACCAAAAATTCCTGCTGCTATATTATGTGCTAGTCCAAATCCAGTATACCTCACTTTTGTTGGAAATAATTCACATACAGTTGCATTATACGCACCAAATGATGCTGCACTAGGTATAGCAAACAGCAAATATGCTAATATAATAGTTAAATAATTGCTGGAATGTAACATAAAAAATACTGGGCACCCAGTTATAATTAGCATTACAAAAGATGATATCATTATAGTTTTTTTTCCTATTCTATCAGATAAGATGGCAAAAAATACAACAAGTACTCCATATACCAAATTCCCAACTATTTCTATGACGTAAGTAACATCAAAGTTTATTAGTGATATTTCTCTTATATAAACTTTAAAAAATACTAAGAGAGCATAAACAGAAGCGTTTTGAGCAACCCCTAGACCTATAGATATTAAAATTAACCTTTTGTAATGTTTAACAAATTCCAAGATTGGTGACTCAGATAAATTTCTATTTTTTTTATTTATCTGGTATGCATAGCTTTCGTTAAAAATGGATCTTGTACATATACCAATAAGCCCCATAAATAGGCAAAATATGAACGGCAATCTCCATCCCCAAGCATCAAAATCAGATGTTTTTTTACAGATTATTATTACTATTAAGCTAATAATTGAACCGAGCATTCCACTCAAAACTTTGATACTACCAAGAAAACCTAAATTTTTTTTACTACTAGTGTTTTCAATTAAGAAAGCCGAACTACCTGCTTCTCCTCCAATTGCTATTCCTTGTAATAAGCGCAGTACTGCAACAAATAATGGTGCAAATATACCAATGTTCTTATAACTTGGTACTACCGCAATCAATGCAGATGATATAGACATCAATGCTATTGAAGCTAATAGTGCAGATCTTCTTCCATATTTATCACCAATGTGACCAAATATAATTGCGCCAAATGGCCTTACTAAAAAACCAATAGTAAAAATACTAAAGGCTTTCATTAAACTTATGTAATAACCTGCAGATGAAAAAAAAACATCACTGATTATATAAATTAAAGTGCCAAATAAAGTATAATCATACCACAAAATTACATTGCAAATTACACTTGAAAGTATTGCTTTTTTAATGTCTCCCATTTTTGAGTTATTAAGCTATTAGAAAACTTCTGTCAACTATCTTGCTAATCGATGTTCGCAAATTATTATCTTTCTCATTGTGAATTTGTTTTATTTTATCTCTGTAATTTGTACAAAAGTAAAAGTCACTATCGGCTGAGAGCAGAAAAATTGTATATTGTGCTGGAAGTGTTGTGAGAAACTAATAAAATACTTGTATGTATGAAAATAAAATTTACAGTAAGCTGCGGGGTACCTTTAAAAAGGCAAACATTATTTAGAGCTAGTAGTAGATGACTAAAAGGTTAAAAAATGCAATGAGTATTCAAATCTTATTATATTATATTACACTATTTACTCTATGGTTTGTTTTATCTGATCACTTTGAATTCTTTTTTATAATATCTGGTATAATTAGTTGCTTATTTACTATATTCCTTTGTCAACGTCTAAACTGTAATATTTTGGGTAAGTCAAACGGACTGTTTTTTTCTCGCTTTATTACTTATATTGGATGGCTAGGGTTTCAAGTAATTTTATCTTGTTTTTATATTGCAAGGAAAGTGTGGCAAGTAGATTTATTGCTTAGTTCTGAAACTGTTCTTATTGAATCACAGCAGAAAAACGATGTAAGCTTGACTTTATTTGCCAATTCTGTTACACTAACTCCAGGTACTATTAGTGTCGATGTAATATCTGTGGATCCATATAAAATCATAATATCTGTAATAGATAAAGAGCTCATAGATTCCTTAAATAAAGTTGATTATAGGGTAGCACAACTTTTTTACAGCAAGAATTAATTTGGCATTTTAAATAGATTTGTAGCTTCTTTGTACTCTTTAATCAGATTTTCTTCTATATCTTTAGATAAGGTAAAATTTAATATATGGCACAGATGATTATACAGATCTTGTAAACGTGATAAATTGCTTTTTCTTTTGCTATTAAACTTGTAAGGAAATATTTCTTTTATTATTTCAATTTCCGGTAATTTATTTAAAAATACATTTTCATTTGCAATGTTAATTCTCACTAAAAGAGTACTAAACAGATGCTTGTTGCCTAATTCATTATTTTGTGTCCTATAGACCTTAATAATATATAAATTAATTATTTTTGATAGACTATTATTATTATATTCACGATTTTTTATAATCTCCCAATTGATAATTTGCGAGTCTTCTGGCTTAGAATTACTGTTTATATTAGCTAAAAACTTACTCATTTACCTATCCCCGGTATTATTAATTCACGTATTATATATGTCTTTAGTTAAGTAACTTATAACATAAGACCTACTGTTAAATAATTTTATTTGCTTGATGTACTGATTTAACATGTTTTTTACTTTTTCAAAATCTTCACTGTTTTGGCCCTCACACCTTGCTGTAATGTAATTTTGTGTATTTGATGCTCTTAACAAAAACCATCCTTTATTATTTTCCAATGTAACTTTTATACCGTCTATGTCTGAAAACATTATATCTTTTTGTTTTAATATTTTTTTTAGAGAGTAGATAATATGAAATTTTTTCTCCTCTTGAACTTCAATTTTTACTTCAGGGGTAATATATAGCTTAGGTAGCTTGCTGATTATATCGCTCAAATTTTTATGTTTTTGTAAAACACTAATCAGTCTGACAGCTGCATATATACCATCATCAAATCCTATTTCTGAAAAGAAAAAATGACCGCTCAACTCCCCAGCGAATTTCGCATTCTCTTCTATCATCTTCTTCTTTATAATTGAATGTCCAGTAGCAGAAGTAATTGCTTTTCCGCCTAGTTGATAAATTAAATCAGAAACTTTCATGCTACTTTTTATATCAACAATGACTTTAGCCCCATAATACTGAGTTAGCACTTCTTCTATAAATATCATAAAAAGGTGATCATTAGAGATAATTTTGCCTTTATGATCAACTGCGCAAATCCTATCACCATCGCCATCTAAGGCAATACCAATATCGCAGTTATATTCTTGTACGGTGTTAATTAACTGACTTAGATTTTCGTGTTCCATAGGGTCAGGATCATGAGATGGAAACATTCCATCTACTGTATGATTAATAGCAATGTGCTGGTGATTAGGTAAAATCTTTGAAATATGTCGAATTGTTGAACCATGAGAATAATCCCATGCTATTTTGAGCCTTTTTCCATCACGTATATTTGCATTCTTAAGCATTTTAATATACTGATCATATATATTAGAGTTTAAAATAGCACTATTGCTATAAATACTGTTTGTGATGTTAGTATTTATAAATTTAGTTATTTCTTGCTGGCAAAACACCATATCGTTGCTGCAAAATTTAAACCCATTGTATTCTGCGGGGTTATGAGATGCAGTGATCATTATTCCACCATCTGCTTCCATAAGTTGAGTAGCAAAATATAGCATTGGCGAAGAACATAGACCAATTCTTATTACACTAGCACCAAGTGAGCACAAGCCTTCAATCACTTTTTTCTCTATTTGTGGTGAATGTATTCTACTATCGTAGCCAACACAAATTCTACTATTGCTACCTAAAAATTGCGCAAATTTTCTTCCTATTTCATAACCGTCCTCGATTTTTAAGTTCTGTCCTATTATTCCTCTAATATCATACTTTTGTATTGCTGAAGTATCCATTTATAACTTTTAAAGTTAAAGAGTTAAATTTTATTTTATAAATTTATTGACATATTATATTAATTTATTTACTATAATCAATGTGTTTATTAAAAACTTAGTAAAAATATGGGTATATTGAAATTTATAGCAGATCAATTCAAAGGGCAATTTAATTTAAACAAAATCAAGAATATAAACGTAGTAAAAAAAGACAACATAGTCTATGCTGCATATTATAAAGATAGAGGTGATGGATATAGTGATGTTGAATGTATAATCAGACCTATCTATAATAAACAAGAGTACTCTTTTAACGCGAATGTAAAGATACCAAACGAACTAATAAAAGATGATAAACCAGTTATTATACCAATTGAGAGCGAAGGAAAAGATGGTATTGCTCTTATCTTCCCTAAAGAGCAAACTTCAGGGAAGAAAAAACATTCTGTATTATCTTTTAGTACTTACCAAGTTGATATCAAATCAGATTCTATTGAAATTACACCCTCTGGTGAAAAAACATATTTATCAAATAATGCAGAATTATCTCATTCTAGCAATAAATACCACAATTATAGCAAGCCAAGAGCTATGAAGCTCTCAAATGGTGATATTTTAGTTACCGCAATAGATTCAAACTCTGAAGGACAGTGTGCTACTGCATGGCTTTTAGAAAAGAGAAAAGGTTTAGAATTTGAAATTAATGAAGGTTCTAATAGAGGTGCTAACAGACTTTTATTTAAAACAGACAGTGATATAGAAAGTGATTTTGTGCTTCTATCAACAAAAAGTGGTATGCAAATAATTTATTCAGATTCAACTTCTTTATTCTCTTTAGATATTACTGAGTCAATGATTGATGATATAAAAGATGGAAAATATATGAATAATGAAGATGAAGAATGCCTATTTGCTGTAGGTAAGGGGGAACATTGTGAGCAATTTGACAATAGAATCTCTTCTTCTTTTTTAACTGCTACTGAAGTAAGTAATTTAAGTGCAGTAAACACTAAGAGTGGTATAGTTATTGCCTTTCTTGAGAATCAACAACAGCTATGTCTAGCAAAATTAACAGGTAAGAAGGGAGAAAAACCAGAAAAGCATGTTATTTCTACTTTTACAGAGCCAATAAAATCTTTGCAGCTTAATGTTGATAAAAATAATGTAATAATATCAGCAATTGGCGAAAAAAGCATTATGCGAAACGTCATTAATCCTGATAACTTAAGTAAAGTTACAACAAAAAATTTCCAGATTGATTCAGTAAGAAATATTGGTGATTTTGTAAATATTATTTATGATCAACTATTAGAATTAACAACTGCTCTTCCGTTTACAATTTTACCTACTATTTCCACAGAAATTAGCACTAAAGCAACAACTGTGCAAGAGAGTACAACATATATATCTACAAGCACAAAAGGCACAACTGCACAACCTACAGAAACAACTACAGCAAGTACTACCATAACAACAAAACCCACTACTATCAGAACTACACAATCAACTACTACGCAACCCAGTACAACTACAGCAAGCACCATGCCACCAACTACAGAAACAACTGTAAAAAGCACTCAAGCAACAACAGAGCCTATCACTGTGAAGACTACACAGCCAAGTACAACTAAAACTAGCTCTTCAAATGTTCCGACAACTATAGAAATTAGCACTGAAGCAACAACAGAGCCTACTACCGTAACCACTATACAACCGAGCACAACTACATCAAAAACAACTACAAAAAGAGTTCAGTCAACAATAACACCTCCAGATACAACTACGTCAAGCACTAAAGAAACAACGTCAAGAGGTTTGGATGTTACAACAACAGAGACTAGTACTGCAACAAATGCAATTCTTGGTTTAACTACTTTGACTTCAACAATAGGAAGTGCAATGATTACCACATTTGGATTAGCTACACAAAATACTACAAACATGTTAACTACAGATAATAATTTGATGATGACAGATAATTCATCTGAGTTTAACCAAACAGATACATCACCAAATTTTGAAGAGAGATCATTAAACGCTGCTTGGATTAGTGGAATTGCTGTAGCGGGAACGATAGGAATTGGCCTTACATTATATGCATGTTATCGCTATTGCTGCTACAGTAATATGCGCTTGCCAAGCGACTATACAGATGATAATGGATTTTTGCAACGGGTTGGACGTTTCTTTAGTGGGGCAAAAAGACAAAACAATTTAGAGCTTGATACTATATCAGGACAAGACAATACATTTTTTACTATAGATAGCAAATTAAATTCAAGAAAGCATTCAGCAAACAGTGAAGAAGAAGAATACGAAATTAATCAAAATGATCAGGATATGTTGAATTCACAAGATGATCTTTTATCAAAAACAAAACCTAACGTAAGTTTAGAAGCAATAAGCACTACTAAAGCACAAAGTCAAATAGGAGCTGATGAAACAATAGTATAGTACGAGATAAATGCTTGTAAAAACAAAAAAACTACTTTAAAATAATGTATTAACTTAATTAAATTTTATGTCTAATGGTAGTGTTAATAAGGTAATTTTAATTGGCAATCTTGGTAAAGATCCAGATGTTAGAACAATGCAAAATGGTAAGGAGATGGTAACATTTTCACTTGCTACTTCTGAAAGTTGGTTTGATAAGACATCTGGTACACGCTCTGAAAAAACGGAATGGCATAACATTGTTGTGTTTAGTGAAGGGTTAGTCAAAATTGCAAGAGATTTTGTGCGTAAAGGTAGCAAGGTTTACATTGAGGGCTCTCTTAGAACAAGAAAATGGGTAGATCAAAACAACAATGATAGATACACTACAGAAGTACTTTTACAAAATTTCAATAGCGTTCTAACCATTTTGGATTCTAGAAATACCACTAATACTGAAAGCAACACAGGCGGTGAATATAAAAGTTATAATAAAGAAGGTGAAGATGAATTTCAAGGGATTATTGACGATGATATACCATTTTAACATAGGCAGCATAGAATGAAAAATTTTATATTACTAACATATTAAAAAATCAAATTTATGTTTAATTTGGAAGGTAAAAAATTCTTAATTACAGGAGCATCAGGTGGAATAGGTCAAGCTATTGCTGAAGTGCTACATAAAGCTGGTGCTACATTGTGTGTTTCTGGAACAAAAAAAGAAGTTTTAGAGAAAATGGTAAAAGACAATTTACATATGTTGCAGTGTAACCTGACAAATAATGATGAAGTGGATGATTTGGTTAATAAAGCAAATGATTTAATGTCAGGCTTTGATGGCATTGTCTGCAACGCTGGGGTAACACAAGATAGCCTATTGCTCAGAATGACAGATGAAGCATGGCAAAAGGTAATTGATATAAATCTTACTTCAACGTATAAATTAAATAAACAAGCATGCAATAAGATGATGAAAAACGGCTGGGGAAGGATAATAAATATTTCCTCTATCATTGGTTTTACAGGTAATGCAGGACAAGCAAATTATGCAGCCTCAAAAGCCGGAATGATTGCTATGAGTAAATCCATAGCCAGAGAATTTGCAAGCCGCAACATAACAGTTAACTGCATTGCTCCAGGTTTTATAAACACACCAATGACCTCTTCTCTTTCAGAGGAACAGCAAAACAAAATAATTAACAACATTCCTATAAAAAGAATGGGTACTCCAGAAGAAATAGCAGCAGGAGTTTTGTTCTTAGCAAGCGATGAGGCTAAATATATTACTGGCCAAACTCTTCACATAAACGGGGGATTGCTAATGGAGTAAGCATCTGTCTTGAAGCTCATTATACAGCTATTTTAATCTACTATGGTATCGTTAAATTATTTTAAGCAATTTCAACTAAGGACTCTATTTTATATTCAAAAAATCATCTGAATAACTTGATGAACTAGGTTGATTTAAAACATTCGGTAATTGTAAAAGTTTTCTTCTATATCCCTCTATAGTAGCATTAAATTCACTATTACCACGAATGATTAATTTACTGTCATCGTTTAATCTATCATAATATTTCGCTAATAGCATTAAATGTCGACTAAATCCTTTTTTACCTCCTTCACCTAATTTATTGAATTTATCTAACATTAAGCTTACTAAACATTCTCCTTGTTTATTCTTGATATTTAGATCAGTTCTTGGATCTTCTAAAAATAATGAGAGTAAAGATATTAACCTGCCACGTTTTAAAATAACAGTTTTATGCAATACAGTATTGCCATCATTATCTTGATAATTCACATTAGCACCATAGTATAACAATGTTTTAACCACCTTTTGATTATGATTGCGAATAGCAACGTCTAGTGGTGTATTACTATAATAATTTTGCTGATTTACATTGGCACCATAGAACAATAGTATTTTTAATATATCTATATTAGCCCCACAACTCTTAATAGCTGCGAATAATGGTTCGTTATATTCCTGATGCAATACACTTGCATCACGCAATAATAATTCTCTTAATCGTTCTATACTTCTACATCTGATAGCTGATAACAAATCATCTACACTAACTAAGTGGTTATAAGTGTCATCAGTTGTATAATCAAACTCTATACTATCTACAATACTACTAAGAGCCTGCAGTTCTTGATTTAGAGTTTTAACAGGTTGATATAAAATTG
Organism: Anaplasmataceae bacterium; assembly: GCA_031546805.1. Taxonomy (GTDB): domain Bacteria; phylum Pseudomonadota; class Alphaproteobacteria; order Rickettsiales; family Anaplasmataceae; genus Mesenet. Next base: position 16,657 of record JAVBJW010000020.1, on the reverse strand, counting down.
AGGACACAGAATTTTGACTAGTTATTTCGTTGAGCATTATTTCAAGATCTGCAAAACCTTGATCTATAATATCGTCACTAAACTCCTGCTGCTTTGATGCAAACATCTTTTTCCTCCATGGAGTATATTACTGTTTTATTATAGTATTGGCATAAAAACGCAACTTAAATTTTTAGACTTTAGTTTCAAAACGTAACTAAAAATGTATTACTTAAGTTTTTATTTGATATTAATTTGATATTAGCATTAAATTTTGTTAATCTGTTTTTATTTTCTTGTATAAAAATTAATGAAACATGATGATTTTTTATTTATTCCATTAGGAGGAGTAGGCGAAATAGGGATGAATGTTAGCTTATATCACTATCAAGGTAAGTGGATCATGATAGATCTTGGGGTAGGTTTCGCTGGCAATAACATGCCAGGAGTTGATTTGATAGTTGCTGATATAGATTTTATTGCTAAAAGAAAAGAAGATTTACTTGGGATAATACTTACTCATGCCCATGAAGATCATCTTGGTGCAATACAATACCTTTGGAAGGACCTGCAATGTCCAGTGTTTGCAACGGAATTTACTGCTACATTTTTAAGATCAAAGTTAAGAGAGTTTAAATTAGAAGATGTAGTACCGATAGATGTAGTCAAGACAAATGAAAGTTTTGTACTTGGTTCGTTTTCTATTGAATTTATTAATATGACTCATTCAATTCCAGAGGCAAATGCAATAGCAATAGGTACTGACAAAGGCACAATATTGCATACAGGGGACTGGAAATTTGATCAAAGTCCAGTAATTGGACCAGCTTCTAATATAAAACGCTTAGAGGAGTTAGGAAATCAGGGTTTACTTGCTGTAATTTGTGATTCAACTAATGTCTTTACCAAAACCAAATCACAGTCTGAAAGTGGAATTTATGAGCATATTTACGATATAGTAAAAGGATGCAAACAATTAGTTGCAGTATCGTTATTTGCTTCAAATGTAGCTCGGATTAAAACTATTGTTGAAGTTGCAAAAGCACTGAATAGAAAAGTGGCATTGCTAGGAAAATCGTTATGGCGAATAGTAGAAGTTTCACAAGAAAGTGGCTATTTACTGGATGATGAGTTTTTGGATGCAAAAGAAGCAAGCAATTTTTCAAGAGATGAAATATTATTACTTTGTACAGGTTGTCAAGGTGAACCGTTAGCTGCTAGCTCCAAGCTTGCACAAAGTACTCACCCAATATTTAAGATACAAAAAGGTGATGTTATTATTTTTTCATCAAAGATGATACCTGGTAATGAGCAACGCATACATAATATGTTTAACTCTTTTGTAAATATGGGAGTAGAAGTTATTACTGAGGATACTAGGCATGTGCATGTTTCTGGACATCCAGTCAGAGAGGAGTTGAAGATTATGTACAGTCTTACAAAGCCTAAGATTTCTATTCCTGTGCATGGTGAATATATTCATATGTATGAGCATACAAAACTAGCGCAAGAATGTGATGTTAAACAATCAATAATGGCTAAACCAGGTGATGTTATTGATTTGATTAATGCTAAAAAAATTGATTCTGTTCAATCTGGTTATTTTGGTGTTGATGGAAAATTTTTACGTCATCCAGATAGTAATGTCATGAAAATGCGTAGAAAGATGCAGGACACTGGATTAATAGTAGTTATAATAATTCTTAATAAGAATAAGTTATTAAAAGAACCTGTAGTGCTCGCTCCTGGCGTACTTGATCACCAAAAAGACCAAAGCATTATAAAAAAGATATTAAAAGAGATTGAGTCGGCAGTACATCTTAAAGAATTAAAAAAGATACGCCATAAAATCAGGCACTCTATTTATAGTTTGCTAAAAAAGCAACGGTTAAAGAAACCTTTCGTTGAAATTCAAATAGAGCAAGTATAAATGTTTCCTAAATGCATGAATAGATTTATAAAAACTAGCATTACCGAAGAGTAACCATTAAAGATTTAGTAAGGATGGTAAAGAGAGAGTTAGTGGAAGTGGTAGAAGAAATGATTGTGGTTGAACTCATAAAATTTTTCAATCTCATGATATATATCGCAAGAAATCAAAAGAAAAGAGCAATAAAAAAACACAGCCAGTGCAGAAGATGAAAATCAGCTAACTTATGCTGGGTTTTGTAATCTTTTCTGAGATTTTAGTAATCATCTCTCTTATCCCCTATTAAATTATCTCTTAAATCTTGATGGTTTATCTCTTTTAATTTAGAACTAACTTCTTTTACTGCGTTTAAGACAAAGAATAGACTAGTAAATGCAATCAAAACAAACCCCATAGTACCAGCAATAAAACCTGCTTTCCCTAACGTATTATTTTTATCAAACAATCTCATACCAACTAATACAGTACTAATTGCAAAAATTTCAGCAAAAATTATACTTTCTTTCTGTGCCTTTATAGCTTTTATTAAATTTTCATTACTCATTTACTCCCTCATTATGAACATTCTTATGTTAATTTTAAGACATATTTAAAAATTAGTGAAGAAAATAATTAATGAATATAAATATTATACTCCTAAAGCTAGTCTATTTGGATCTTCTATGTATTGTTTGACGCTAGCTAAAAAGGTAACTGCTCCTTTTCCATCTACTACTCTATGATCATATGATAACGCAATGTACATCATAGGCCTAATTTCAATAGAGGTGCCAATAGCTACTGGTCTATTTTGTATTGTGTGCATTCCCAAAATGCCAGATTGCGGCGGGTTTATTATAGGAGTTGAAAGTAAAGAACCATAAATTCCACCATTAGAGATAGTAAATGTAGCACCAATCATATCAGCCACCTGTAGCTTATTATCACGCGCATTTTTACTAAGCAGTAATAAAGTAGTTTCTATTTCTGCAAATGACATTTGATCTGCGTTACGAATCGCAGGTACAACCAGTCCCTTTTCAGTACCAACTGCAACTCCTATATCATAATAATTTTTGTATATTATCTCATCTCCAAATATTTCAGCATTAATTTCTGGAACCTCTTTTAGAGCTAAAGTTACTGCTTTAACGAAAAAGGACATAAACCCAAGTTTGATACCATATTTTTTCTCAAATGAATCCTTATATTTTGTTCTAAGGTCCATAACGTTTTTCATATCTATTTCATTAAAAGTAGTAAGAATAGCAGCAGTATTTTGTGATTCTTTGAGGCGAGCAGCGATTACTTGCCTTATTTTGCTCATTTTTACCCGCTTTTCTCTTTTATTATCAATTAATATAGGTGAGCTAAAATCATTTGGCTTGTTACATTCAGTACGAGCTTCTTTCTCCTTTATATAATTAATCACATTAGACTTTGTGATCCGAGATCCCATACCAGTACCCTCTACTGCACTTGGACCTACATCATTCTCCCGCATCATTTTTTGTGCTGATGGAGCATCTTTTTTAGATAGCATAGCCTGAGTTTTATTATCTTGTTTGATCTCTTGATTTATTATTTTAGCACTAAGCCTTGCTAATAGTTGAAGTGGGGCGATTGCATCTTCTTCCTTGACACAAAGCTCTTTTATATATCCTGTAGATGGAGCTGTAACCTCAAGTGTTGTTTTATCAGTTTCAATTTCAAATATTAAATCATCTTTTTGCACCTGATCACCTACAGCTTTATGTATCCTGCCTATTGTACCTTCTGTAATTGATTCACCACCTAAAATAGTTGGAGCTTTTATGTCTATCACTTCACTCATTAACTTTGCTTTTAAAACTAATGTTTATTTATAAATGTCTCGTCAAATAAAGTCCATAAAATTATGTATTGTCTTAAAATTCATTATGTAACTATGAGAATTTAGTTATTATGATAATACTTTAATATAATTAGTTAACGCAATATTTAACCAATTATTAATATATAAATACCAAAATTAATATTATTAAATTAATTTTATTTAATATTTAGATTAAGGGGGAATTATGGATACAAATCACAGAAAAGCTGCTTTTACTAACAATCTTGAAGTACCAATAGTTACTAACTCTGAAAGGAGCAAGATGCAGCAAAACGAAACAAAAAATAATCGCAAAATGACTGAGCAAGAATTTCTACTTGCTGAATATCCTATACAAAATACAAACCAGAAATCTGAAAAGGAATATAGAAAAATTGAAATTAGCTCGCCAATTCTCTATACAACAGATATAAAGACTGACTTCATAACTATAAAACACCCATCAGCAAGAAGTGAAGATATATTATCTTCTCCTCTTTTTAATCCAACAAGCCAAGAAAGCTTAAAAGATAGTAGAAGAGCAAGTATTATGTCTTCTTTTAGTTCTGATTCTTTTGAGTTTATCAAACCTGAAAGCATAACATCTTCATATAATGAAGAAAGGTTAAAAAATAAAAGAAGTATAAGCACAGACAGTGGTGTATCTTCACTTTCTAAAAGCTCAAGTATATATGATAGCAATGAATTTTTTACTTCAGCAATAAGCGAAGATAGTGTTTTTACCGAAAACTTAAAAGATGAAAAAAATAAACTTGAAATGAGTACTTTTAAGGATCCATTTCAGCAGAACATTCCATTTATACCTAAAGAGTACAAAATTGAAGCTATCAAAGATAGCAATGAATTTCTTGCTTCGATAATAAGCGAAGATAGTGTTTTTACAGGCTCAGAAGAATCATTTTCAGTAGATAAAAAAAAGGAGATTGTACAAAGTAATTCTGCTACAATAAGGAGAAGTGGTACTGGAAATAAACCTATAAAAGTTGCAATTCCAGTTGTACCTACTTTAAATCCTACAGTTTCTGATCAAGAAAGCATCGACTCAGTAGAAGAAAAGCAAACTTCTGTTGAAGGTTTAAAAGTTTCTGATCAAGAAAGCATCGACTCAGTAGAAGAAAAGGAAACTTCTGTTGAAGGTTTAAAAGTTTTAGATGATGTATCAAAAGTAAATGGTGAATTACAGCGTAAAGAACAATTATTATCTCAAATTGAACAATTTATTCCAGAAGTAAATATCAGTGCGCGTAAGACAACTGAAGCAAAAGTCAAATATGGCACCTTAGATATGCTAAAAATAACAGTGAAGCAATTGGACCTCAAAATAAAAGCAATAGATTCACCATTGAAAAATAAGCCTTTGATGAAAAAATTAAAGCATGACTTGAAGAAAGGGTTACACAAGGTAAACAAACAACAATCTAAAGAAGAAAAGCTTATATCTATTCGTGAAAAGCAAGAACAAGGACAATTACAGAATAAGATTTTAAAGCAAGATATTGATAAAATTAAAAATGTAATCTCTACGGCAAAATCAAAGACAAATCTTGAAGAAAGATCTAACTTATTAGGTATGCTAGAGTCTGATTTAAAAGCTGCTTATTCCCATCTTGGTAAAAACCTTCATCCTGATTTAAAAAAAGCAATAACAGAATTACGTAAAGAAAAATGGACATCCCAAACTAATATATGGGCAATCAGACCAACTGAGATTACAAAGAATTATCTGCCAGAATCTAAAACTAATTTGACGTTTGCAGAAAAACGGGAAATTTATAGCCACAAAAGAGATACTGCAAAAGAACTTCTAGATTCAGATTTAGATTCAGTTAGAAGTGAAGATAAAGAAATGCTGAAAGAACTATACAAGCACTATACAAAACTAGCTAAAAGCTCAGAAAACAAACCTAAAGAAAGATTTAATCTTGAAAAGGCGTTCAACAAAGAATTTGGATCTGCTTATCAGCAAGCACAACAAGATTTGGAGAAAGAATTAATAACAAAGGTTATCAACATTCATTTTACACAAGATAAAGAGTCTCAAGTTCCAAAGACAAAGATATCTGAAGCATCAATCAAGCAACTTACTATCAACACTGCAAACAGGTAATATATTACCTTCCAAAGCGAATGACAAAGGTATCATTATTATATAAATGGTATACAGGGTAGATTTAAATTGATTAAAAAAGGGAAGTCAAAAGATGAGGTTGCAGAATTATTGGAGATATGCATTGCAACTATGTATCGCTGGTTAAAAAAGAAATCTGATGGGAAAAGCTTAAACCCAACAGTGGTTTTATACGAAACTTTGCAGAAAACAGATTTGCAGAGATGAAACAAAATCTTGGTTTTGGAATATTGGTACAGGCTAAGACAGCTAATTAAAAAAGTCACATTCTTCAACCAAGAGGATAGGCAGAAATTTATCGAAAAAGTTGCCAAAATAGATGATTCTAGAATGGTTCTAGAATCGTATACATAGAACAATAGGCTATATAGGACGTGCTCCATGAGGAAATATGCGAATATTCTAGGAAAAAAGTATGAGAGATGATTGGTGGATGAATTGGAAGGAAATTTGTTGCGCCAATGACTTTCACTGGAGGCTATGATAAAGAGGTGCTTAATCTGTGGTTAGATTATTACCACAATTACTATATCAAGGTAGAAGGAAATAAAATCACCAAGAAATTGTAGTTTTGAATTTACAAATGAATATCTAATTTACTGTTTTTATCAAAGACCATAAAAAAAAGTGACTCATAAGTTCATAAACGTGAACAGATGCGACAAAATATAAGAGCCAAAAAGCTATTGAAGAATTAGGCAAACATATATATGTTAATAATATTATTAATTAGCATATTATGCAATGGGAAGATGAAGGAGTTTTAATTGCAGCTAAAAAATATAGTGATCAATGTTTAATTCTCTCTTTGTTTACAAAAAATAATGGTAGGCGCAAAGGATTAATTAGAATATCTAAAAGTAATAACTATAAATTTCAGATAGGTAATTCACTTTTTATTGAATGGAGAGCAAGGTCTTTAGAAAACTTGGGCTACTTTAAGTGCGAGTTAATTAAATCAACTACGCATTATTTTATTACAAGTAAAATTAAAGCCGTTGCTATCTCTTCTATATCTTCAATTTTAGAAAAAGTGTTGCCAGAAGGTGAAAGATATACAGCTCTGCATGAAGACTTAATTTTACTTATTGATACTATGCAAAACAACGATAATACTTGGCAAAAATATTATCTTAAATTTGAATTAAAGCTTTTATCACAGCTTGGTTTTGCTTTGGATCTAGCCAAATGTACTGTAAGTAAAACAAGCGAGAATTTGAAATTTATTTCTCCAAAAACTGGCAGAGCAGTATCTGAAAAGATAGGAAGAAGTTATACATTATTGCCATTACCCAAAATGCTGCATGATATATATAACAACAATGACCAAGCTGATTATAAATTTGAAGAATTTCAACTTAGTCTTAAAGTGCTGGGGTACTTTTTAAATAAGCATTTATTCTCCCAATTTGGAATTAAACTACCAAATTACAGAAAGCTTTTGGTTTCTTAACAAGCTCTTTCCTTACTAAAAATACTTGTAATAGATTGCCATTTCGTATTACATTTACTGTTAGGCTTACCTGCATGGTTATTGCTTCCATTTAAAGATTTATTTTTTTGCCTTTTGCGAGATTTGAAATTGCTTGCAAAACTTTTAGAAACATTGCCCTCTCTGCTAAAAGATGATTTTTCTACTACCTGTGCTCTTGTATCTTTTACAGATGCAGATCTTTTAATAGTAACTTTGCCTTCCTCGCTTTTTAGAACATGACAACTTCTTTTTTTATGGCTTAGCTCTTCTAATGCTTCATCTTTTGACTTTATTGGGGCTTCTTTCTCCTTAGAGTATTGAGTGACTTCTTTTGAACTACCTATTATTGTTCCTGATGAGCTACTTGAAGGTGATGTTTGTATATTAGATGGTTTTTTAGGAATATCGTTTAACTTGCGTTCTGTCTTAGTGACTCTTTGATTAACATCATAGTTCAACCTATATTCTACCTCATCTACTCTTTGAGTGAGATTAGAGAGTCGAGATCGTACATTAAATATTGATCTACCAAAAATAAACAACATCTTATTGTCTTTTTGTAAATTACCAATATTACTTCCTAGTTCTCTCAGTGGTTTTCTTAATGGTTCATCCTCTAAACGAAGATGGGCCGTTTCATTTATATTTGTTTCTTTTATTAATTCATTTATCAATGCTTCTAATTCCATTATTTTGAGAATCAATTTTGCAATTGATTCTAGAATATTTTTTTTACTAATGTCTTCCGCTGTTATTTCATGTCGTCTAATCCCAATTTTTTGACAAAAATCATCAATGCTTGTACAAGTATCAGAGCAAAGTTGTTTTAGCTGCTGCATATTTGGAGGAGAATTTTTATTAACACTTCTTTTAAGGAGATTCAATAATTCCTCTGTTAATTCATATGTATTATCTAATGATAAAATCAATTTTTTAATTTCATACTCTCCTGTTACTAATTGTTGAATTTCACTGAATTGTTTTTGAGTGATTTTTTCTTGCTCACTCCTAACCATGTGAATTAAAGCTATAAAAGACGCAAGTGAAATTGTAAATAATACTATAGCTGATGAGATAACTATAGCACTTTGAAGCGTAGGCTTGTTTTTCACCGCACTTATTATATCACTTACAAATTTAGCTGTGAATATTTGTGGTGTAAGTATAAAGAATATTAGCAATGGATAGACGAGTTTTGGCTGTTTTATCATATCTCCCCTTGAGAATTCAAATAAGTTAGAAGTTATACTAACTTAATATTATTTTTTACTTAATTTCTCAACTTAGGTTAGATGATATTAGCATTTATTATCCCAATTCTAGAATAAAAAATCTTAAGCTTATGTTTACTACTTAAAAGCATCTCTATGGTATTAATCAAGATTTGGAGTAAAAACCAAGCGAAATACTAGACCTCTTTGGAAACTCATTTAATCAACTCTAAATTATAAATTCTAGCGATCAAATTAAATCTCAAATTATATTTTTTCTGAAAATTACGGTAAACATGTGACATAATTTTAAATATTCTCGAATCTTATTTTCCACTCTCATCCTAAACGACGCAAGCTGCCTATTATGCTCTTTTTGCCATATCATAAGAGGTTTTTTACGGTATTTTTTATACGGAATCACAACTGTAATTTTTGACATCCCTGATATCCAGAATCAGCGTACCTTATATTATCTTTTTGCAGCAACTTTTCTTGTTGCAGAAATTTTGCTTGTTCTCTTATCCTAAAATCCTTCCTCTATGTGATCTTGAAACTGACACAATTTTCCCACTTTCTTCTACTATAATTTAAGTTTTTATCGTGGTTGTTTTCTTCTTCCAAGAGTAAGATTTTTCCTTTTTTTGTTGTTTTTCGGCCGCTGTATCTGTAACCCAAATCACCAGCAGAAGCTGGTGGTAATTGATCAACCCTTACTTCTCTCTGGACTTTGTTCTTGAACGATTGGGTTTTTTATATTTGAGTTTGGGGCTTCGCTGAGTGTTGATTTTTTACTTGACACTTTACTTTCAGCCTGATTCAAAGGTGAACTCGCTTTTTGATCTACTTTTTCTTGTTTTATTTCACTTAATCTATCATTGAATACATCACTTATATCGATTTTTTGCGTGTTTATTTGAGAGATAACATTATTAAGTCCTTCTTCAAACTTTTCATAATCGTCAATTTTGTCGTTTTGACCTGTTTTGTCGTTTTGACCTGTTTTGTAGTTTTGACCTGTTTTGTGGTTTTTATCTGTACCAAACGTGCTTTTACCTTTGTCTAATAAAACATCTACTTGATCTATTAAACTCTTAGCACCGTAATGAGAGATAATTTCATGCACTGTCCATTTCAATGCCTTTACTTTATCCTGGTCAATAGCGTTTTGATCATTAACAATAAACTTTTTTAGAAAGTTATATTCTATTTCTGATTTTTCTGTAACTAGAAAACGTACATCTTTTGCTATCTTGTCTATTTTATTCAAGAATTGTTCTATATTAGTTGTACGTCCAGGCAATGTATCAGCCACATCTTTTAAACCATGCGTCGTAGCTCTACCTACCTTTTCTGCGCTTTCTTTCACTACATTAGCAGCAGTTTTGATACCTTCTTCAGCTTTATGTGCGCCATGTGCTATTCCTTTACCTGCTATCACTGCTCCTTTGCCTGTTGCTATTGCGCCTTTTCCTATTGCCATTCCACCTAGGCTCAGTAATGCAAATGTAAGTGCAACTAGAGCAATTGGAGCTGCTACAACTACCACTGCTGTTATTGCTGATCCAGTAAGTACTTTTTTTACAGGACTGAGATCTTTAAATCTATCTACTAACTCCTTAGGAATACTTTTTCTAATATTACTTTGTACTTCTAGATCATTCACCATTTTAGTAGCATTATTTACAGCTTCCGAAACTTCACTTAGACTTACATCATTTGATTCTAACCTTTCTACTCCATGATCTGTATACTGTTTTAATTCTGCATTAGTGATATCTATAGTTTCTATAACTTCATGGTTTTGTGCTACTTCTGTGAGCATATTTATGTCGTCATTTGATAATGTTTTAACATTTTGTAACACACCTTTCACGACTTCTTGTGTGAAATGTCCTACACTGTTGATATCTATATTATTTCCACCTTGCATATCAATCCTCATTTGTAATTTAATATACTAGATTGTATATATAAATAGTTAAATAATTATGGTGAATAAACTACATTAATTATAAAGTATCACTTAAAAAAGCTTTTAACTTTTTTAAAGAAGCTCTCACATTGTGGACTAGAGCTATTATTACATTCACACTCAAATTTTTTCAGTAATTCTTTTTGTTTGTCTGTTAAATTTATTGGTGTCTCTACAGTGACTTGAATATACATATCACCAAATTTGCCAACTGAGTTCATATAAGGCATGCCTTTTTCTTTAAGACGAAGCTTATCTCCTGTTTGTGTCCCAGCCGGTACTTTTACTTTTGCATGCATCCCATCAATTGATGGAACTTCAATTTCTCCTCCAAGTATTGCAATAGTCATCATTACAGGAACTCTGCAATATATATCAGCACCGTTTCTTGTGAAAAACTTGTGAGCAGATATTTTAACGTAGACATATAAATCACCATTTCCCCCTCCTCTCACTCCTGCTTCACCTTTTTCACTTACTCTTATACTATAGCCATCTTCTATGCCTTTTGGTACAGAAACCAGAATATCAACCTCACCCCTTACACGACCGTGACCACCACATTTTTTACATTTATTTTGAATTGACTCGCCCTCACCGTTACACACATGGCAGGTTCTTTCAATTGTAAAAAATCCCTGCTGCGCTCTAATCCTACCAGCACCACCACATGTACTGCATTGTACTGACTTTGCAGTTCCTTCACTACCATTTCCATTACAAGCCTTGCATTTTACATTTGTTACATAGTGTATAGGAGCTTTTAAACCACTAAAAGCATCTTCTAACCTTATCTGTAGATCAAAACGCAAATCTGAGCCGCGAGCATTACTTGCACGCGCTTCTGTACTACGTTTCTTTCGACTAGAACCACCACCGAAGCCACCAAACAAGTCATTAAATATATCCTGAAAATCAGCCGCAGATCCAAAGCCCTGGCTAAAGCCTGGGTTTCCTCCGCCATTACTAAATGCATTATGACCATATTGATCATAAGCTGTCCTTTTCTCTTTATTAGATAAAATCTCATATGCTTCTGATACTTCTTTGAATTTTTCTTCTTTAACTTTATCACCTGGATTATTATCAGGGTGACATTGCCTAGCCATATTATAATATGCTTTTTTTATCTCAGCTTCTGAAGCACTTTTCTTAACACCTAATAGTTCATAATAATCTTTTTTACTCATCTTGACTTTGTATACACAGTAATTAAAAGGTATGCACTTAACACTTAAATTTCAAGTAGTCTCTAAATTACTATAATACAGTAATTTTTTTTATAGATAAGTATAAATTGTTTATCAATGTTTTTGAGTCGATGTTTGATGACTAAATATATCAATATTTTCCCATCCCAATAGATCCAATTCAATACGAGTTTTAAGAAATTCAAAACAATCTGATGCAAGTTTTTCTCTATCTTCGCGCTCTAGCATTGCATCTAATTTATCTTTTATCTTGTGTAAATATAAAACATCATTGGCGGCATAATTTAATTGTTCTTGTGTTAACATCTCTTGCCCCCAGTCAGAAGATTGGTGTTGTTTGTTCAGTCTTATGCCAAGTAATTCACTACACAATTCTTTAAGTCCGTGGTAATCTGTATATGTACGTGCTAAACGTGAAGCAATTTTTGTACAATAACATGGAAAAGCCCAAACCTTTAAGTAATATCGAAGTATTGCTATGTCAAAACGTGCAAAGTGAAATATTTTGATTACACTAGTATCTTTTAATATTTTTTTAATGTTAGGGGCTTCATAGTTATCTTTAAATTTTACTAAATGTACATCGCCATTTCCAGCAGAAAACTGTACAACGCATAACCTATCACGGTGATTAACAAGCCCCATTGCTTCTGTATCAATAGCTACAGATTTTTGAAAAACAACATTAACTGGTAAATCATCGTTGTGCACAAATATTGTCATCTGTTTGTTTAAAATATGAGAAATAACATTATTAGTAAGATGCAGCGATGTTTGTCAACCTTAAAATTATTAAAGTGCTGGTTGCACATCTGCTGCTTGCGCGTTTGTGTTAGCTTGTTGAATTGCTGTGTTGGGAATATTGAAGAATCTTCTTGTCAATATTTCTGACAATGCAAATACAGTACCTACTCCAGATGCAACTGTTACTCCGTATTCTAATGCCTCTTTCCATTCCCGCATCACTGTCCAACATTGGTACTGAAAGAGTTGTTGCCACTGCAGCAATTGACGTCATCATAATTGCTGCATTTCTAATTATGCCTAAATCCAAGCATGCTTTTACTACATGTACTATATCCGTATCTTCCGTTAAACATATTACTCATATCATTCCTTCCATTAACACAGGTACTGAAATCCCTAATACAGGCATAAATATTGGCCTTTCTTCTGGTAATTCTAACGCTGCATCTAATATAAATGCTAATCCAATCTCTGCTACTCCCCCTACAAACCCCGCTATTCCTCCAACCGCACAATAATACAACGTATTGTCTACTGTATCATTAATCCCTACCCTTAATTCTTTTGCTGTCTTTCCTCCAAAGAGTCTAATACCCCATTCCAATCTTATTAATGCAGGATTGTTCAGCCTTGTTCCACCTTTGCTATCGCAGAACTGTATACAATCTAAAATAGTTCCTATACTATTATTATCTATATTATTAACATACTCTTCAAAACCATCCTCAGTGATAATTTCAAAAGCTCTGTTCTCAAGCTCTTCATTATCATCACTTTCAACAAGAAGTTGTAACACTATTTCTTTTAATTCTGCATATGGTGTTGATATAATTCCCATCTTAACAAGAATTGATGATACTACTTTTTTTAGTTGTTTTTGCACATTCATGATTATCCACTACTATATTAATATATAAATTATATGGATAATAGCGAATAAATCAACATATTAAATTTCTTTTTTAACTAAACTATAAATTAAACCCTTCTCACAATACTCATTAAACGGTAATATTTAGCTCTTCAATTGTAGTTATATTTGGACTATCAATTTGAATAGAACGCTTTTTTTCAATTACTGACTGCATAGTGTATGCAATTATCATGATAAACATGCAAATAATCCTCATTGTGCTACTGAAGTTGAATTTATATGTAATGTTATTGCCTAAACCTACTATTTTGTTTTCTATAACAAAGTACCCATATTGCTCGGCAACATTAATTATTTTACCGACAATATCAAGTACTATGAAGGCTAATGTTGAAAACGCAATGATCAGTAATAACTTTTCTTTATTCCCCCTTTTGCTGCTCTGATAATCCTTGTGCTTACAATATCTTTCTATAGATGACGACATAAATAGCTTGAGAAATTTTGTTGCAAAACTTGTCATCACATATCCATTCAGTGGCTCTGTATAATTAATCAGTACAAGACTGCTATCTAATGTATCGACCAAACCTATGCACTGTCTGATTGTATCCACAGAGTAGCATACTATTGCAACACGATAACGTATTGTTTTTAACTTCTTTACATCCTCTTTGCAATCTTGCTTGTGCTTTAAACTTTTCAAACTGTTTATTGAATACGATAACCATATTAAATTGCTCATTAACTTAAGACAAAACATTGCTACCCAGAGCCAGAGTTTTATTTTATTACTTTTGTTAAAGTTAAATTGTAATAATATCGTGATAAGAAACATCGCTATATATGAGGTAGTATCAGCGATGCTCATAAATCTAGAGCATGTTTTTAAGCTTTTAGGTCCTATGAACAAAATTTTGTTAGTGAAAAAACAATGTTAGGAAAAAGTAGCGAAACAAGATATAAATTGTGGTATTTTAGCTAATATCTCAAGCAAACTTTAATTTTACAGCACTTTACTAAAGATATTATTCATACGACTAGAGAAAATGCTGGTATCATTGACCTCTTCACCTTCAATAATACAAGCTTGACTAAATAACAAGTGTATAATATCTTCAAGCATAGAATTTTCTCCATCTTTAGTATAAGACTTAATTATCCCTTGAATTACAGGATGCTTAACATTAATTTCTAGGATTTTTGCACTTTTATAATTCAATTGCTTTTGCTCACGCAAAAAGCGCTCCATTCTAATATCCATCCCGCTATCACCAGATGCAAGACATACAGGACTATTAGTTAATTTTTTTGAAACTTTGACGCTACTCACTAGCTCACCTAATATTTTAGTGAAATATTTGACTAATAAATCTATATCCTCTTCACTATTTGAAGACTCATCTTTTTGATCTTGTTGCACAGAGAATTTTTCTAGATCTGCATCAACACGAGTTATGGATTGAAGTTTATATTTTTGATATTCAGTAACAATACTTGTCCAAAAATCATCAACTGGATCAACAAGCAGCAATACTTCAAGTCCTCTGCTGACGAAACCTTCAAGTTGTGGACTCTTTTTTATTGTTTCTATATTATTACCAGTGAGATAATATATATGATCCTGATCTGGTTTCATTCTCCCTATATAATCTTCAATACTAACTAATGTATTATTATCATTTGCTGTACTATAGAAGCGACATACAGATAGTAATTCTTCTCTTGCATCTGTATTCATTGCTTCACATAATCCTTCTTTTAAAACAGCACCAAAATTATTCCAAAATTTAGTATAATCACTTAAATCTTCCTCGGCCTTTTTCCTCAACTTAGATATCACCTTCTTAACTAAAGACTGCCTAATTTTTTCAACAACTTTGTTACTCTGCAACGTTTCTCTGCTAATATTTAAAGGTAAATCTGGTGAGTCAACAACACCCTTTAAAAAACGCAAATATTGTGGTATAATCTGCACATTATCTTCAGTAATAAAAACTTTGTTAACGTAAAGTTTAACAGAGCAGCGTCTATCTGGATGGAATAAGTCGAAAGGCTTTATTGAAGGAATATAAAGTAAATTTATATATTCAATTGTACCTTCATTTTTATTATGTAATATCATCCACGGCTCACCACCAACATGCGCAACACTAAGAAAAAACTCATTATGCTCTTCTTTGGTAATTTTATCTTTAGCCCTGGTCCAAATGGCAGATTTGCTATTTAATTTCTCGCTATTACCTTTCTCGTCTATAAACTCAACCGGAAAATCAATGTGATCAGAATATGTTGTTACGATATTTTCTATACGAAACTTATCTAAGAATTCATGCTCTTCAGGACGAAGTAATAAAGTTATTTCTGTCCCTCTAGGAACCTCCTCATCTAAACTTCTCACTGTGAATTCGCTATCACCTTTAGATTTCCATAACCAAGACTCTTTTTCTCCTGCTTTCCTTGATTTCACGATAACTTCTGCTGCTACCATGAATGCTGAATAAAAACCGATTCCAAACTTTCCTATTAGCTCTACTTTTTGACTAGAATCTTCACTTTCAATTGCTTCTAAAAATTTTTGTGTACCAGAACTAGCAATTACACCAAGGTTATCTATTAGATCCTGTCTATTCATGCCAATCCCATTATCAGTAATACTAAGTTTATGACCTTCTTTATCAACAACAATTGTAATTTTTAGCTCACCTTCTGAATCAATTAAATCTGGGTTAGATAAAGATTCATAACGCAGCTTATCACATGCGTCAGATGCATTAGAAATAAGCTCGCGTAAAAAAATATCCTTATTTCTATAGAGCTTGTGGGCCACTATATTTAATACTTTCCCTACTTTGGCACCAAATTCTAAATTTTCTTCTTTTAAACTCTCTTGTGCAATACTCATTAAAACACCAAAATTACTTATTATTCTAAAATTTAAGCACTAAAATAACATTTTTCAAGTGAAGAAACTCACAACCTATCAAAATTTTCAGACTTTAATTTAACGCTTATGATGTGTTCTCAATCTCAAAAAAAAGCTGGCTATAGAAGAGAGTGAAGAAATAGTAATTTATCATTTGATAAGAGAGAAGCTATATTTGCAGCAATTTTATTGGCAAGCAAATCAACACTTTCCATATCTGAACAATTTGATAATACGTAATTAGCTAAATCATTGTTGTTATCAGGCCTGCCAATACCAATCCTTAAACGCCAATAGTTTGAACCTATAAACTGATCTATAGATTTTAATCCATTATGCCCTGCTGA
>JAVBJW010000067.1:0-7741 GCA_031546805.1 Anaplasmataceae bacterium | reverse complement strand
GAAATGTCGAGAATTACCGTTTGTCCAGATTGTAAAATCGGAGTCAAAAACTGCTCAAGTTAAAAACATCCGTATCGCTTCTAATGTCATAGATGCCATGAGTTTCCCTTTATTTAATGCTGCAATCATGTTGAGTTTTCTTTCCAGATTTTAAGGCGTGAAATCTCTCTCCTTCTTTGCAATATCCATACTTTCTGTATTATTAATGCCTGATTCGTCTAAAAATACCAGATTTTCAGGATCTTTCGTTGCTACAATTTCTTTGAATTTGGCACTTCATTCCTTTCTTTATATCCATAGGTCTTATTTTGCGTGTAAATCCGATCTTTTTTAGCGCTCGATGGATTGTTCGAAAATTAATGTTGCCCCAGAGTTTCGCCATCTCCGATAGCTCCATGTTTTTCAGCAAATTCGGTAAATACATTCCAGTCAGTAATTTTGTGATTATATTTCCAAGTTTTTTGGACTGAAAATCACCTGTTTCCTTGCGTCTTTGCTGCCATTCGTATAGTGTTGTTTTTCCGATTTTAAATCTCTTGGCCACAGATGCTCTACTTTCTCCTTCATCCAAATTGCCTTTTTCCTTAAATATATGCTCCTGGCATTTAACCCTCCTCATTACCCTGAATCCTTATCTTGTCACATTCGGACTATTGTAGGGCTATACTTTATATCGATACTTTGTAATCCATACTATATTGTACCTATGATGTGTGCTTTCCTTTATCATACTCTGTCATAATTAC
Organism: Anaplasmataceae bacterium; assembly: GCA_031546805.1. Lineage (GTDB taxonomy): Bacteria > Pseudomonadota > Alphaproteobacteria > Rickettsiales > Anaplasmataceae > Mesenet. The sequence continues at coordinate 6,995 of JAVBJW010000067.1, read as the reverse complement.
ACTTTATAAGGTATAACTTGTGATCTTGATAAACTAATGCATATATATCAAACAGTAATTAATCGCTTAGAAGAATGTCGTGTTCCTTTAACTCAATGGGATAAAAGTAAAATACAAGCATATCGTAATGGTCTTGAAAATGATGAAGCTGTTAAGATGCTGTCTCATATGTCAACAAGAAAATGACAAAAAAGATGGGTTAAAATAATATTAGACCATTTTCAAAATTCATTTAATCAATTCCAGCAATAATATTAAATCTCAAGCCAAAACGCTTTCGCCGATTTCGATCTGAGATAATTTTAAACTATGCCATTTTTATTTTTACTTTGTAATATTGTTCTTACCTGTATTAACAGATCTAACACTTGTAACTTCATTAGTTTCTCTTACGCAACTTGCAACAACAGCGCAACACATTGCTATCATTGCAATGGTAATTCCTACTGCAATCATTACGCCACAAATTAGTATAATTTCATCATATATTGTTTTTTACAAATGCAACAGAGATCCACGTTAGAGAATAGTATTGACTAAAATAATATTTTTTACTGATAGATAGACCAAATCGTTGTTCTAAATTTTCTGTTAGAATTTTATATAATATATTTATAATATAACATGATTTAAGTTTATATTTAAGCAACAGCATATTTATTTTATAAGGTAGTAATGTTCATTCACCTACGTACTCACAGTGTTTATTCTTTACTTGAAGGATCAATTAAAATTGAAGAGTTAGTTAACTTATGTGTGCAAAATAATATGCCAGCATTGGCAATTGCAGATTCTGGTAATTTATTTGGTTCGTTAGAATTTGCAGAACACGCTTTAGCAAAAGGTGTACAGCCAATTGTGGGGTGCAATCTTATGGTTAAATATTTAGATAATGGTGCAGTTGCACCTATATTGCTACTAGCAAAGAACGAGCAAGGTTATATTAATTTAGTAAACTTAGTAAGTGAGTCTTTTAAAAGGTGTAAACATCAAAATGATAATGCTTATATAGATGTTGATAATTTATCTTGTCTTAAAGATGGTCTAATAGCTTTAACTGGTGGCTACAGCGGTATATTATCTCAGCTTATACTTGAAGGAAGTAAAGACAGCATCAATTTTATCAATAATTTACTATCCATTTTTAAAGGTAATATATATGTTGAATTACAGCGTCATAGTGTAAAAGAAGAAGCAGACTTAGAAGAAAATCTAATAGATATTGCTTATAGCAATAATATTCCTCTTGTTGCAACAAATGACGTTTTCTTTGCTAAGAAGTCTGATTATGAGGCTTATGATGTACTTACTTGTATTGCTGCAGGTGGTTATGTGCTTGATGAGAATAGAAAAAGATTAACTTCAGAGCACTATTTTAAATCTGCAACTGAAATGCAAAAGTTATTTTCTGATATACCAGAGGCAATAAATAATACTATGTTAATAGCACAAAGATGTGCGTTTATGCCTGAGGTAAGAGGTGCCATTTTACCAAAATTTCCTTGTTCTAGTGGTAAAACTGAAGCTGATGAGCTAAAAGAGCAGGCTACCTCTGGTTTAGAATTGCGTCTTTCAAACGATTGCTTAAATGAAGAAACAAAACAAAAATATTACGACCGTTTAAAATATGAATTAGATGTAATAACTTCAATGAATTATTCCGGTTATTTTCTCATAGTTTCTGATTTTATTTGTTGGAGCAAAAGAAATGATATACCTGTTGGACCTGGTAGAGGATCTGGCGCTGGTTCATTGGTTGCATGGGTTCTGAAAATTACAGAATTAGATCCAATAAAATTTGGACTAATATTTGAAAGGTTCTTAAACCCTGGCCGTGTATCTATGCCTGATTTTGATATCGATTTCTGTCAAGAGGGGAGAGATGATGTAATTAATTATGTTAAAGAAAAGTATGGCTATGTTGCACAAATAATAACTTTTGGAAAATTACAAGCAAAAGCAGTACTGCGCGATGTTGGTAGGGTGCTACAGATGCCTTACTCACAAGTTGATAGAATATGTAAGATGATTCCATTTAATCCTATTAATCCTGTCACTTTATCACAAGCAATTGCTATGGATAAAAATCTGCAAAAAGAACGTGATAGTGATAAAGCTGTATATAAGTTGCTTGATATATCTTTGAAGCTTGAAGGAATTTGTCGCCACGTTTCAACTCATGCAGCAGGAATTGTGATCTGTGACAGAAAATTGGAAGATTTAATACCCATATATTATGATCCTAGCTCTAACTTACCAATTACTCAATATAGTATGAAGTATGTTGAAAAAGCAGGGCTAATAAAATTTGACTTCCTAGGCCTCAGCACACTTACTCTGATAAAACATATTTGCAATTTAATAAATAGAGATGCAACTAAATTTGATATTTCATCTATACTTTTAAATGATAAAAAAACTTACGAGTTACTATCAAGTGGTGATGCAATTGGTATATTCCAACTTGAAAGTTCAGGAATGAGGGAGACTTTAACAAAATTGAAGCCAGACTGTATTGAAGATATTATTGCTTTAATCTCTCTTTATCGTCCAGGGCCTATGAATAACATTCCAACTTACATTGCACGCAAGCATGGATTAGAAAAAGTAGATTATCTTCATCCAATACTGAAGCATGTACTAAAAGAAACATTTGGCGTTATAATCTACCAAGAGCAAGTTATGGAAATAGCACGCATAATGTCTGGATATAGTTTAGTGGAAGCAGATCTGCTAAGACGCGCTATGGGTAAGAAGATAAAGGAAGAAATGGATGAGCAACGTAAAACTTTTATAAATGGTGCAATAAAAAATGGTATTGATACAGAAAGGGCAAGCTATATTTTTGATTTAGTAGCGAAATTTGCTGGCTATGGTTTTAATAAATCACATGCTGCTGCTTATGCGCTGATAGCGTATCAAACTGCTTATCTTAAGGCTAACTACCCGCTTGAATTCTTTACAGCTTTAATGAACCTAAATATTAATGATAGAGATAAACTCAGTTTGTTTTGTAACGCAGCAAAGTTTAATGGAGTAAAAATTTTACCTCCAGATATTAGTTGCTCTAGAGCTGAGTTTTCTATAGAAAATGAATCGATACGTTATGGATTAGGAGCCTTAAGAAACGTTGGTCTTCTTGCTGCACAAGAAATAGTAAATAAGCGTTTCAAACCTTATGACGATATATGGGATTTTTTAAGTAATGCAGGTTGTAACTTATTAAATAAGAGAATGCTAGAGAGTATAATAAAATCTGGAGCTTGTGAGAACATTCATAAAAATAGAAAGCAGCTTAACGATTCAATTGAAACTTTATTAGATTTTATGAGTAGAAATAAGCAAAGTGATAACCTAAATCAATCAAGTTTGTTTGGTAATTTAGAAATTACAAAGCCAAATTTGATGATAACTGAAGTTTGGAATGAAGAAGAAAAGTTAGAGCAAGAGTTTTTTTCTTTAGGTTTTTATCTTCAAAATCACCCTTTAGAGAAGTACCAGGAGTTATTAGAAAAATTAAAGATAAGTTTTGTTGGTAAGATTAGTAGTAACAGAAGTAGTATGGTTGCTGCAATAATATCAAGTGTGCGTATGAGAACATCGGAGAGAGGTAGATTTGCTATTGTTACAATTTCAGATCCTTATAATATATCTGAGATAGCTTTCTATGATGATAAAATCATAGAAGAGAAAAGGGAATTATTCTCAATTGGGTTAGCTGTTATAATAGATCTTGGTGTTATAGGCGATAATAATACAAGACTTGTAGGTAGGAAAATATATGACTTTTCTAATAAAGTAGCTTCTACAATTAATCAACTGGTTATAGAAGTTGAAGACACTAGTAATATTGCAGAATTGTCTTTAGCACTTAAAATCAAAGGTAAGAGCAATGTAATTATTGTAGTGATTACACAAGATTGTAATGTTGAAATTGAGCTTCAAGGTGGCTATTTTATTACTCCAGATATCGCAAAACAAATATCTGATTTTAAATGGATAAGAAAAATAGAATTTATATAAACCTCTTGATTGTGTTAAATATTCTTATATAATCGATAATTATTATGTTTATGTGTAGGAAGAGACAGTGGCTCAAGTAGCATCAATAGTTAAGAAAGAAACGAAGCGTCCATATGAGTTTACCTTTATAGCTCAACAAAGTTTAGTTCAGCATGAGGTGGAGGGTTTAATACAAGAATTAATCTCTCTTTTAGCAAAAAATGAGGCGGAATTGGTTAAACATGAGTACTGGGGGCTTTTAGATTTTGCATACCCTATTGATAAGATGACGAAGGGTCATTATTGTATGTTGAATATATCTTCTTTTCCTTCGAAAATGGGCGAGATTGAACGTAAGGTAAAGTTGAATGAAAATATTATACGTTACCTTTGTATTGGGGTTGATAATTTTTATGAAGGTGATTCATTTATGATTCAAGTAAATAATAGCATGAAAGGTGAATAAGATGGTTGAAAATAAAAGGAACAATAATTATAATACTTTTTTACCGCAAACTTATTCTAATTCTAAGTGTTCCTATACCTGTCCTTTACTTGAGCATTCAGAGCATGAGATAGATTATAAAAATAGAAATTTACTATCTAGATTTACCTCTGAGTATGGCAGGATACTTCCAAGGCGAATAACTTCTGTTTCTGCAAAAAAACAAAGAATACTTGCTCTTGCTATAAAGAGGGCACGTTATCTAGCTCTTCTACCTTATTGTGATAAATAAAAAAATTGGCTTTTAATATGTCCCGTAGTGCATTAATAATTTTAAAAGAAAGTATTAGAAAGTTAGGTAAGGTAGGCGAATCTGTTAAAGTTAAGCCTGGTTACGCTCGTAATTTTCTCATACCACATAATAAAGCAGTATTTGCTACAAAAGAAAATTTAGCATCTTTAGAACAGAATCGTTTACTGTTTGAAGAGAAAAATACTCAAAAATTAGAATTAGCTAAAAATATAGCTTCGTCTTTGGAAGGTAAGTTTGTGATATTAGTTAAACAGGCTTCAAAAGATGGTAGGTTATTTGGTTCTGTAACTACCCGTGATGTTGCAGAAGCATTGGTACAAATGCAAGAGGGGTGTAATATACATCATCGTAATTTGTCTTTTGTAGAAAATGTGATCAAAAACTTAGGGGAGTATACAGTCAAGTTAGAGCTGCATGCAGAAGTGATTGTTCTAATTACTGTATATATTGTTAAATCTAATACAGATGCAGATGAATTACGTAGAGTAAAATTGCAAAGTCAAAAAGAAAAGAAGCCTGACGAACAATAGTTAATTTTTTATATAGCATAAATTTTTTTTCTAAACACTAGGAGTGGATATTTGTGATTTCTCGTTATAGTCGAATAGAGATGTCTTCTATATGGGAAGATAATAATAAGTTTAAAATATGGTTAGAAATTGAAAGGCTAGCTTGTAAGGCACAAGAAGAGTTAAATGTTGTACCGAATGGTACTGCTAAAAAGTTAAGTATTATAGATTTTGACGTTAAGCGTATTCAAGAAATCGAATCTGATGTAAAACATGATGTTATAGCGTTTTTAACTTATGTTGCTGAGCAGACACATACTGATGTTCGTTATATGCACTATGGTATGACAAGTTCTGATGTTCTAGATACTTGTTTGGCTATACAGTTAAAACGTTCGTGTGATATTTTATTAGAGCACTTACAAAACCTATTAATTATACTGAAACGCAAAGCTGAAGAAACTAAATATATTTTGTGTGTTGGTCGCAGTCATGGCGTTCATGCAGAACCAATGACGTTTGGATTAAAATTTGCTAGATTTTATGCTGAGTTTAAACGTAATTATAGAAGACTTAAAAACGCACAAAAAGAAATATCAACTTGTAAAATATCTGGTGCTGTTGGTAATTTTGCCAATGTAAGCCCTTTTGTTGAAGAATATGTAGCAAAGGCTTTGGGGATTGAACCTGAAACCATATCTTCACAAGTTATTCCTCGCGATCGTCATGCTATGTTTTTTTCAACTTTGGCTGTTATAGCAGGTTCAATTGAAAATGTTGCTGTTGAGATTCGCAATCTACAAAAGACAGAGGTGTTAGAGGTTTCTGAGAATTTTAGTGCAAAACAAAAGGGAAGTTCTGCTATGCCGCATAAATGCAATCCTATTCTTAGTGAAAATCTTACTGGGCTGTCACGTTTAATACGCAGCTATGCAATGCCTGCTTTGGAAAATATTGCCTTATGGCATGAACGTGATATATCTCATTCTGCTGTTGAAAGGTGTATTGCCCCAGATGCTTGTATTGCAATTGATTTTGCACTTGCTCGTCTAATAGATTTAGCAGATAATTTAGTAATACACCCTAAAAATATACAGAAAAACTTAAACTCTTTAAACGGTCTTGTTTTTTCGCAACGTGTTCTACTTGAACTCATAAATGTTGGTTTGAGCAGAGAAGTAGCATATAGAATTGTACAACATAGCGCAATGAAGGTTTTGAAGAATAACAGTCATTTTCTTGCTGAATTAAAAGCGGATAACGAGTTGCTTAAAAGTATTACATTGGAAAAGCTTGAGTCTTTATTCAACTTTGATTATTATACAAAACATACTGATTATATTTACAATCAAGTCTTTGCTGAAGATATCTAGAAATTTTTCAGCAGATTTTATTATATAAGGCTGAGTAGCTCAGTTGGTAGAGCGGGAGGATCATAATCTCTAGGTCGTGGGTTCAAGTCCCTCCTCAGTCACTCATCAGTAGACCATTTTTAAAATGCAATAGAGTTTTTGCATAACTAAGAAAAGGTATTAACACAAGAGAAGTAATGCCAAAATTTCTCTTGTTTTCTTATTCTAAAGTCCTACCTCTATGTGACTTTGAAACCGACAAAATCTTTCCATTCTCCTCAATAACAATTTCAGTTTTTATAGTTTCTTTTTTCCTGAATATTCCGTTTTTTGCTATCTTCTGGCCGCTGTATCCGTGACATCTGCTAGAATCT
>JAVBJW010000038.1:0-15427 GCA_031546805.1 Anaplasmataceae bacterium | reverse complement strand
AGATAGATACCAGCAACGAAAGATAGAAAAGAGACGGCCAATTTATCGTAACAACTCTACGGAAATGTTTTAGTTTATTAAATCAATTAATCTTTATATAGCTCTTTATCGTATTCTTTCGGTGTTTTGCGACTGGAACGTGGAGGAATAACAAGCTCAGCATTTACAGCTTCAATCATATCATTTTATCGGCAATCACATGCACTTATAAAATCTAAAGCTTTGACATTTTAACCAGCCGGTAACAAAAAACCTCAGTGGGTTGCCAAGAACGTCGCAAGCAGCGTGTAACTTGGTTGAATTTAGATCTTCCTAATTCTTGCTCTTTACCGGTTTCTTGATTTTTTTTCTTGCACATGCTGATGCGCTCTGTTGAATCTATCATCTGTGTCTTCATCAACTGCTAAAGTATTGAATGCCAAACACCTGCTTTTGCCCATCTTATGATAACTATACACTAAATTGGTAAATTGTCATGTTTGCGCCAAGCTTTATTAACTTGTTTATTTTTCAATAGCTCTAGAGAATTGTAAAGGTAACATCTTGTATGGCTTGGATAAATCACATCATCAATAAATCCACGTGATGCAGCAAGAAAAGGATTGGAGAATTTTTCACGATACTCTTGTGTCAGTAACTTAATTCTTTCAGGTTCTTTTTCTTGCCTAAATATTATCTCCACCGCTCCTTCAGGGCCCATAACTGCTATCTCTGCACTGGGCCAAGCATAATTAATATCACCTTTTAAATGCTTTGAATTCATTACGATATAGGCGCCACCATATGCTTTGCGTGTGATCAAGCTAATCTTTGGTACCGTTGCTTCTGCGTAAGCATAAAGCAGTTTAGCACCATGTTTTATTATACCATTATGTTCTTGGCTCACACCTGGCATAAAACCTGGCACATCAATAAGGGTTATAATAGGGATATTAAATGCATCACAAAAGCGCACAAACCTTGCAGCTTTACACGATGCATCTACATCCAAACAACCTGCAAGTTGTAGAGGTTGATTTGCTACTATTCCTATAACATTACCACCTATTCTTCCAAATCCAATAATAATGTTGCGGGCAAAATCAGGTTTTATTTCAAAAAATACTCTTTCATCACAAATTTTCTCTATCAATTCGTACATATCATATGGCGTGTTAGAATTAGGTGGGATTAAAGTATTTAAGGAATCATCTATGTAATCTACTGGATCTAAAGTATGTTTAAAAACTGGAGATTCACAATTATTTGCTGGCAAAAAATTTAAAAATTGACGGACTTGCATTAAGGCTTCAATATCATTTGCAAATGCAAGATCTGCAACTCCTGTTTTATTTGCATGGATTTTTGCTCCACCTAAATCCTCATAACTTACATTTTCATATGTAACTTTTTTGACAACATCAGGACCAGTGACAAACATATACGAGGTATCTTTTACCATAAAGATAAAATCAGTTAAAGCTGGAGAATAAACTGCACCACCTGCACATGGACCCATAATTAAAGATATTTGTGGTATTAAACCAGATGCATCGACATTTCTCTGAAAAATTTCACCATATCCAGATAAAGAGTCAATTCCCTCTTGAATTCGTGCTCCACCGGAATCATTTAAACTAATAATTGGCGCCCGAACACTTATTGCCTTATCCATTATTTTACATATCTTACTTGCATGTGCTTGGCCTAAAGATCCACCAAATACTGTAAAATCTTGAGCATAAACAAAAACTGTCTTACCGTTTATCTTGCCGCAACCAGTGATAACGCCATCCCCTAAAAATTTAGTCATACCGAAATTTTCTGATCTATGTTCAACAAAGGCATCATATTCTTGAAATGAGCCTTCATCAAGCAAGACACTTATTCTTTCTCTTGCTGTAAGTTTGCCCTTTTTATGCTGTGCTTCAGCTTTTAGAGTCCCTCCACCTTCTTGCGATTTGATCCGTTTGTCATCTAATATACCAAAGCTCATATCTGTCATTCATCGTAAATTAGTAGTCGAGATTTTAGTGTATTAAAAATTAAATGTATAGTCTGAAAAAGTAGTTAGATATCTTTCAAAACAGCTTATCTATTAGCAATTTAGTTGTCATAAACAAGTTTTATAAGAATCTAAGATGTTATATATAGATGCACCTCTTTCGTACTTATTATAAAACTTGTGTCAAAATTATAGTTCATTACAATTAATACAATTAATGTTTATTCTTTATGACACTAAATCAATCTTGGCATCTATTGGGCGATGGCCAAAAAGAAGGATATAGGGTTGCATATATAAATGCTCGTATTATTGACCCTGAGTCCAAGCTTGATATTAAAGGTTCACTTTTAACTGAAGGTAAAATTATTGCTGATTTTGGTGAAACTTTATTTGCAAGTGGCGTACCAAGTGGTATTGATGAAGTTGTAGATTGTAGCGATCTCGTACTTATACCTGGAATTGTTGATATTCATGTGCATTTTCGTGAACCAGGACAGGAGCACAAAGAAACCATCTATACTGGCAGCAAATCTGCAGCTGCAGGTGGTGTCACTACTGTAGTTTGTCAGCCGAATACGACTCCACCTATTGATAACGTAGTGCTGGCTAGATATTTAAAATACAGAGCACTTGAGACTTCTTGTGTTAATGTTGAATTTTATGCAGCAATTACAAAGTCTGGAAATAAATTAACCGAGATGGCACTGCTCAAAGAAGCTGGAGCTGTTGGCTTTACTGACGATGGGTTGCCTGTTATGAATGCTAATATAATGAGGCAAGCACTTCGCTACTCCTGCATGTTAAACGTGCCTATTGCTCAGCATGCAGAAGATTTAAATTTGTCTGCAAGCGGTTGTATTAATGAAGGGAAGATCTCTGAAGAGTTAGGAGTTGTAGGCATTCCAAGTATCTCAGAAGCAGCGATAGTTAATCGTGATATTCTGTTGATGCAAGATATGGCTAATGTGCATTATCATGTTTTACATGTTTCATCTAGAGATTCATTAAATGCAATTGCAGATGCAAAAAGAAAAGGACTAAATGTCACTTGCGAAGTTGCTCCTCATCATTTTATTTTAACTGAAGATGATGTCAAAAAGCATGTTTCTATGGCAAAGATGAATCCACCGTTGCGATCAGAACAAGACCGTCTAGCTATGATCGAGGGTTTAAAGTCCGGTATTATTGACTGCATAGCAACTGACCATGCGCCACATGACATAAGCTCTAAAGATTTACCATTAAGCGAAGCTGCTTTTGGTATCGTGGGGCTTGAAACTCTTTTACCACTAGCACTTGAGCTGTACTATAATAATCATATAGATTTATTGGATCTGCTTGGAAAACTGACCTATAAACCTGCAGATATAATACATGTTCCACGTGGGCGTATAAAAAGGAATCTCGTGGCTGATTTAACCTTAATCGATTTAGAGCATAGCTTGGAGGTTGACATTAGTAAGTTTGCCAGTAAGTCAAAAAATTCTCCTTTTAATAAGAGAAAAGTAAAGGGACGCGTGGTTCGTACTGTAGTATCTGGTAAGACAGTATATTTACTAAGTTAAGTATAATTCTACTTTAATAATAATTCTAATTTTATTATAATTAACTCAATATTAATACTTTATTCTAATCTTTATATTAAGACTTAATGTAAATATTTTATTGATTGATATTTAAAAATTAATTATTATATTAAATAGCATTAAAAGTAGTTTATTTATGAATGGGGAAAATGATCTTTATAGTAATAAAAAGCTTGATCAAATAAATGAAAAGCTTAATACAATATTTAACATAAATGTTAATCATATCATACAAAATAATGATGATAAAGTAACAGGAATAAAATTCACTCTTCCTCAGGGGAATGAAAATTCAAATGATATAATTTTTGAGTTACTGGATTTCTACATTATTCCAGCTTTTATCTTGAATAATACAAATACAACATCAATAATCAACATAAAAATCAATAATAAAGCAAGTAACAGAATCATTACAATTAAGAAATATATTAAAGACAACAATACATATATAGATAGCAAGCAAGCGAAGCAACAAAAAGAAAAGGCTGGACGGTTGCAGAAGATAAAAAGTTCATTTCAAAGTGAAGAAAAAATAGAATTTATTGAAATTAATAAAGATAAATTTGACTTTAATTTTGATACAAGCGAGAAAGTTGAAATTACTTTTGCCAGTAGTGAAATAAATACAGAACATATAGAAGGAGTATTAAAATGCGTTTCTAATTTTAAGAAGTTAATAGAAAATGAACTAGGCAAATCCATAATTGAAGTTAATCATCACCAATTAACAACTGAATCAAAAGGTAAATTAAATATATATCCGTTTTTTGCTAAGAAAATTAAAGGTAATAAAAGTGAAATAGTATTTTGTTTAGCTTCAGAAGAGAATAATGCTGAGTGTATAAAGAGCATCTTTGGTGGTGGTCAAGATCAGTGCAAAATTAAGCATAAGCAGAATGAATATTTACTATTTAATTATAACTTAAATAGTGCCTTTTTAGGAAATTCTATCCAATCTTTTAATGATCAGTCTAAAATAATTGAAGAACAGTTCAGCGAAAAAATTAAGATAAAAGATAGTCAAGAAAAAGAAGAGGAAAGTAAAAGAAGTGAGGAAATAGAAATCAAAATTGAAAATGTTACTTGTTCTACTTCCTCGCTTCGTTATGAAAATGGGCATTTGCAATTAAAGAAATCGACTTCAGAGGAGAAAGAAAAGTTGAAATTTAGTTTTGATATAGGTATTAGTGATCATAATTTTAATCAAATAGAAAAAGCAGCGTTAGATAATGTATACAACGCTATAATTTATAAAATCGTTTCTCTGATAAGCTTTTTTGATCTTTGTTTGGATGAAAGTAAATTTTCTGTTTTTGTAGATGATGATAAACATAGTGTAACAGAAGTTAATTTGGCTATACCAGGAGTTAATTTGGTTGTGTCAAAAGCTAAGAATGCTGCGGCAAAAATTAGTGATCTGTTTAAGATAAAATATTATACAGAACAGGTAGTGTCTAATATTATGAATCGACTACAGAGTTTAAATTTGTTCTATACTAAAAAAGTAAGCTTTAGATTAGAAGTCGAGTGTCAAAAAATTAAGCTTAATAATTTAAATAATATTGAGTCATTGGTTAGTGGTATATCAATATTAAATGCACAGAGTAAAGCATTTTCAGATACAATTAATAATCCATTAGTGCGTCGTTATTTGTCCAATTTTTTATATAAAAATGATAACCAAGTATCTTGCACATATGTTATTACTTATCCTAAAAATTTTAAAATTGAGTCGTTATTTGATAAATTTCAAGAGAGTTTTAAGTCTATCTCTAACAGTTTTGAGAAGACTTCAGGAGATGGGCATTTACTTTATTCAATGACGATTGACATCGACAAACTCCTAAGTAATCCTATAAATGAACCAAAAGCAGTTCAGAATATTGAAGTTGCAACTGAAGTAACAAAAGAGTTAAAGATTACAGAAGAAGGTACTAATGCCAAACCTCAAAGCCAGATAGAGTATAATATAAATTGGGAGAAGGAGTGTTTTTGTAAAATTGGAGATGCTAATGACTATGATGAATTAGAGCAAAATTTAAAAGAAGCATCTAAATTTGTACATGAAAGACTGGTGTATGTCTGTGAGCAATTATTAAAAAAAATAGACACTTTGCAAAAAGGTAGAGAGCAATCTCCAAGTCAACAGTTTTTAACAATGGATAAATCTACTGCAGAACAATATCGTACTACTTTAAATAAGAATATTGAGAGTTACAATAGTTTTATACGTAAGAAGAAAGATGAGTTCAACACAATAAAGTTAAATTTGAATGAGACACAAGAATCCAACATTGATAAATTGTTCGACAAATTGGATAGTGCAGTTTGTAATTATAAAGAAATGGCAAGAGTAAATCTTTTTATTAGCAAAAATGGCACTCGTTTATCAGAGGTTTTAGAAAAAAACATTGAGAAGCTTGAGCAGTTAATAGAAAAAATTATCCCTAGTAAAGAGTTAGTGGAAGAGGTTATAAAAAATACTATACCACAAGCAGGCACAGATAACTTCACTACTGATGAGATAGCAGAAAATAAATTATTAGACAATACTCAAGATAGTGATTCTGTAGAAAATAACTCGCCAGAATTAGATGTTAATGAAACAGGTCAGGAAAAAGAAGTTGAAAGCTTTAACAATGATACTAATGCAGCAGAAAATACACAACAGGAACCGCAGGCTAATGATAATGAAGAGCAAGAAAGTAAAACTACGTCTGATGATATTTATCAGCTATTTCAGAAGCTTAGTAGCAATCTTGATAAATGGGAAAATTTAGGTCAAAGTTCTCAAAATGACCAAGATCAAACTATTACTAATTTATTTCAAAATCTAACATCTAAAATAGAAAACTGCATTACACAAAGAAAAAAAAATAGTGATGAAAAGATAGTTGAGAGATACAAGCAAATGCAAAATCATGTTGAAATAATTTATTACAGTGATTTAACAAGAGCTGAAACAGCAATTCATAATACAGTAGGACTAGCACTCTATGAGAAAGAGTTAAAAACTAAAGAGAAAGAATCAAACGAGATATCAGTACAAAAAACTAATAGAGCAAAAATTGGAAGTGAATTTGTGGTTGGTATTGTTCAAGGTGGATTATCTTTGTATAATAAATGCAAGGATGCAATTACGCCTGCAAAAAAGAAAACTGCTGAACCTAAAGATGAAGTATATGAACCAGCTAATAATACCAACTATGAATATGGTTGTCGAACTCAAAACAGCAATACATGTAGGAGTAATTATGATCAATTAAACTTTCATAGCAGTAACAACCCAAGTCCACTACACAGCCAAAGCTTTCCTTCACCTAAACTATCCAATCTTAAGAAATGCAAGAGAACATTAAAGGCTATGTTTTCTGAAAAAGAAAATTATGCTTTTCTTGCTTTTTGTATTTTAGGAGTTACCTCACTTTTAGCGTATTTTATTCCTGGAGGCTTAAGAGATTTAGTTCCTCATGAAAAGCAAAAAGGTATTGATATTACAATTGCTGTAAGTGCATCAATTGTGATTATTCTCTGCTTTGCTGCTTTAATTTATTCTGCATATGATACAATTAAAATTTCCAATCTAGAGTTTGGAAAGTCAACTTGTGCAGCAAAATGCTGCTATTAAGAAATAGTTTTGGTCTTATGTTTTAGATATAGTAGGAGGTAGCAAGTTTATGGGAGATGCAACAATAGATGAACAAATACAGAAACTGCTAGAACAAGTTGATATAACAAAAGAAGAACTTTTAGCTGCAATAAATAAAATTTTAGAATATGACAAACTAAAAAAGTTAGAGAATATAGCGAATAAGTTACTGAAAGGAGCAGAAACATTTGAGAGACAAACACGAAGAGTGAGGAAGAAAATGGATGGAAGAAATTACACTCTCCTTTTGTGCTGTGCTCTCTCGATTGTTCTTATTGCCACTTTGGTTTATTGTGTATGTACTATTTTTACAAGTTTAGATCATACAACAGTTCACTCTGGTCTTACAGAATTGATATCAGTTAGATAACAAATTTATAATTCACAGAAAGTTCTCTTGAGAAATTATGATTATCAAAATACGAGTTATGTAAGAGACTTAATGATTTGTTTAACTTGAGAAAAAGTATATCCCTTGCTCAGGCTTGTATTGATAACAAAGTTAGAGAGTTTATATTTTATTTGGCAAGTAAGTTGTCGCTTAGTAATTAGGCTTAGCTTTTTTTGTGTGAAATTGCGTTTTTTTAATCTCTGATCTTGCAGCTTGGGATTTATAGTTACGAAAATAATAAAATTACATAAATGGTGAGATTTTGTTTCAAGCAACAATGGTACATCTAGTACTACAAACTTGCTGTTGTTTTTTCTCTCTCTTGCAATAAAATTATTTTGTTTCTTTAAAACAAGAGAGTGTACTACAGATTCAAAAATTCTCCATTTCTCATCATATTGAAAAAAATACTTTATAAGTATCGATCTATCAATTGCTTCGCCTATTACTGCATCGGGAAAATAACTCTTTGCTAGGTTTATAATAGATTTATCTGATAGGTAAATTTTATGTACTATTGCATCAGCATCAAATATAGCAGCCCCTAATTTTTGAAAACAGCTAGCAACAAAGCTTTTTCCTGCTCCAATTGTACCCGTTAATCCTAAAATAATCATACTAAAATATAGGTTTACCGAACAGTTATAAGTGTGTAAATAAAATACATATGCTAAATATAATTAATGCTTTAAATAATAACCAGCTAATATGTTTTCCAACAGAGACCGTATATGCTCTTGCTTGTAATGCTCAAAGTATCAAAGCAATAGATCAGATATATAAAATAAAAAAACGTGATAAAAATAAACCATTATCAATATTTATCTCTAATATTCAGCAGCTAAATGAAATAGTAGTTATAAGAAAAGATTATATTTCTCTTATTCAATACTTTGTACCAGGTCCAATAACATTTATTATACCATTAAAAGATAATAATAAGCTACCAAAAGAATTCTTCCATGATACTATAGGTGTTAGAATTCCAGATCATCCAATTGCACTTGCAATATTAAATGAATTCAAAAGTCCAATAGTTGCAACTAGTATTAATAGTTCAGGAGAAAAAAGTGTGTCAAAAGCTTGTGATATATCGAATGACATGAAAAAAAATATTTCTGTTATCATAAAGAATGATGAGTTAGTGATAGGTGTAGAGTCAACCATAATTGACCTGACAACGGATGAAATTGCTATTTTAAGAAAAGGTGCAGTTGCAGATGAAAGTATAAAAGATGCATTATTCCGCTTAAAATTAAGCAATCTAAAACAGATATAAAGGTTTGTATGGAAAACGTAATAGGGCACAAGCTTGCAAAACAGAGACTAATGAATAATCGATCTGTGCAATCATGGCTAATTTGTGGCCAAAAGGGAATAGGGAAAGCAACGTTGGCTAAGTCCTTTGCCAGCTTGCTTTTAACACAGAGTGCTTCTTCTGTATGCTATGATCACCCAGATTTACTGATAATAGAAGATTCTATTATTGGCATCGAGCGTATTAGGTATCTTAAAAACTTTTTGTATTTAAGTCCGATGCATTCTGATTATAAAGTAGTGTTAATAGATAGCATTGATGCAGCAAATAATAATGCTAAAAATGCAATGCTAAAAATACTAGAAGAACCAACTCAAAATTCAATAATACTAATAATTAGTCATAAACCATACGATATACCGACAACTATAAAGTCACGTTGTTTTCAACTTAAGCTCTCTTCACTAAGCCATGATGAAACAAAACAGGTTGTGGCTAAATTTTCTCCTAACAAAAAGTTATGTGATGAAATGTTTTCTCTATTTTGTGGTATACCTGGAGCAATAGTCAGTACAGCAGGTGATGAAATTAATGATTTATATCAATGCTTACTTAAAATATTGCAAGGAATCAATGACTTCGATACGGTGAATTGCATAACAAATACCAACATTGAACTAGATTTAATAGTCTATATTTTACAAGATTTAATTTTAAAAATTATGAAAAATAAAATTGGAATAGAAGTGCATGCAAGTGAAAAGCTTGCTATTGAAAGTATTGATCGTGGTATTGCGTATTGGTATGAAAAATGGCAGCAAATTACTAATCTCCTGGCCTCTGCTGAAAAACTTTATTTAGATAAAAATCATACATTGATTAATTTAATAGATATTATTACATGCAAAAACTAAAAAAGTATAATTATCAGTAGAGATATAGCAAATCCATAATGGATTTTCCATGATTAAATTTTACTAACAGAAAAGCTTAGTGAATAAGATTCACTTCCATTTACATTAGACAAAGGAGACAAAGGCTCTTTTTGTTGTTTATCTTTGTTTACTTTAGCCCAATATAAAAAGGGTGCAGCAAGTAGTATTGCTGCAAATGAAAATAGAAAAACAGATGCTATTGTAATAGCAGGTATTTTATAGTCTTCAGGGAGATGCTTGTATCCTACAACTATTATTGCACCAAAAAGAAAAACAAGTATTATACCAGCTCCTATTCTAGTAAACATATCAGATGTATCTTTTGCTTTAAATTTCCTTATAACATCCGCACAACCTGCCATTTTATCCCCCGAAAATAAACGATCTTGTTCTTGTACATTAGATAATGCTGAATCTTGTAAAACAGTACTTTGCGATTTGCTATTTTCCTTTATTTTTTCTTCTATCACTTGTGGATCTGAATTAAAAATTTCCTTATCAACAGTAGCAAGATATTTTATGTCACGATTCGATACGCAACTAAGATCAAGATATTTCTTTAATGATAAAAACTCTAATCTTTCTTTTTCATTTAAATGCAACATATCAATAGGTGTTTGTCCATTTTTATTCTTGACATTTAAATCAGCTCCTTTTTCCAATAATTGAGTTATAAATTTCTCATCTCTTCTTGCACAAGCGATATGAAGAGCTGTGTCACCACATATAGTTTTATCATTAATATGTTTTTTAATATCTTTATGACTTAATATTTCATCAACTATAGATCTTTGTACTTCATGACCTTTAAGCAATAAAAAATGTAGAGCGTTTTTATTAGCATTATCAAAAATAAAGGGATTAGCGTTAAATTCACGTAATAATGTTAATGAAGCTTCTGGACTGATAGCTCTACCATAAGAGATATCCCATAACAACATAGTGTTATCATAAACACCACCAAAATGTATTTTATTAACATCAAATCCCTTGCTATAAATAAAATGCATTATATCACGATAAACATCATTTTTATCAGTGGGGCTAGTTAAACTATGCAAGTGTTCAATTACACCTTCAAATATTTTATACTTGATATTTTCATCTAGCAGGTTAACTTCACAAAATTCTTTAACATCTTGTAAAGTAACGTTAGGTGTAATTATTAATTTTCCATCATGATTATTTAAATGTATGCCAGACTTTTCATTTTTCACTGCTGTCTCAATATCAACTATACTTGAACATTAAGTTTACTCAATTTGCAATATTTTGCAAGTATTTAAGTATAAATAAATCTTAAATTAAAGTTGTTTAAAATAATTTAACGGTATAGAGATAGATTAGGTATAATGAATTTTACAGATTCCAAAAAGTCCTTTTTCTTGTCAAAAAAGAAAAATTACATACTCTTTAAATAGTGCTCTTAAGAAAATTATGATGAAATATCAAGAAATAAAAAGTAATCCAGATTTTGTTGCTATAGAAGAAGAAATTTTAAGCTTTTGGAATAAGGATAAAACTTTTCAACGATCGGTTGAAAACCGTCCTAAAAATAATTGTTTTGTGTTTTATGATGGTCCACCATTCGCCAATGGCTTGCCTCATTATGGGCATTTACTTACAGGTTTTATCAAAGATGCATTTGCCAGATATCAAACCATGCTAGGTAAAAGGGTAGAGAGAAGATTTGGCTGGGATTGCCACGGCCTGCCAGCTGAAATGGGAGCTGAAAAAGAGCTTGAGATATCTGGAAGAGTGGCAATAGAGAAGTTTGGCGTTGAAAAATTTAATAGTCATTGCAGATCATCTGTGATGAAATACGCTGCAGAATGGGAGAGATACGTAAATAGACAGGCTCGTTGGGTTGATTTTCAGAATGACTATAAAACTATGGATAAGTCATTTATGGAATCAGTAATGTGGGCTTTTAAGCAGCTTTATGATAAAGGTTTAGTATATGAATCAGTAAAAGTAGTTCCTTATAGTTGGGCATGTGAAACTCCACTATCAAATTTTGAAACGAGAATGGATAATGCTTATAGACAAAAAGTTAGCAAATCTGTAACTGTGGCTTTTGAATTATTAGAAAAACCAAAAACTGTTGGTAGCAATGTTAGTAAATGCAAGTTACTCACCTGGACCACAACTCCATGGACATTGCCAAGTAATTTAGCTTTGGCTGTAGGAAAAGGCATAGAATATTCAGGAGCAATAGTAAACAATGAATTATATATTTTTGCCAAAAGTTATATGCAAAACTTTATCAATCACTGTCAGCAAAATAATATCACTTACCTGCCATGCAATATAGAATTAAAGGCAGAGGATTTGGTTAATCTTTCTTACGAGCCATTATTTGATTATTTTTCTAATACGAAAAATGCATTTCGCGTTTTAATTGCCGATTATGTAACAGCGGAAGAAGGAACAGGGATTGTACACACCGCGCCAGGTTTTGGCGAAGATGACTTCCTTATTTGTCAGAAGCACAATATAGAAACTCTCTGTCCGATAGATAGTAGTGGAAAATTCACTACGAGTGTTCCAGGTTTAGCTGGCATGCATGTATTTGATACAAATGATATAATAATAAAAAAATTAAAAGAAAAAGGCCTATGGTTTAAAACAGAACAATACATACATAATTATCCACATTGTTGGAGGACAGATACTCCTCTAATTTACCGTGCTATGCCTTCATGGTATGTCGCAGTGACAAAATTTAAGGATAGAATGGTAGAACTCAACAAAACCGTTAATTGGGTGCCAGAACATGTTAGGGATGGGCAATTTGGTAAATGGTTAGAGGGTGCACATGATTGGTCTATTTCGCGCAATCGCTTTTGGGGCACACCAATACCAGTGTGGAAATCAGATGATCCAAAATATCCAAGGGTAGATGTATATGGTTCAATTACAGAATTAGAAAACGATTTTAATACTAAAATAGAAGATTTGCATTTGCCATTTATTGATAACTTAATACGGCAAAATCCTGATGATCCAACGGGAAAATCAGTTATGCGCCGTGTCCCTGATGTTTTTGATTGTTGGTTTGAGTCGGGCTCAATGCCATTTGCTCAAGTTCACTATCCATTTGAGAATAAAGAGTGGTTTGAAAATAACTTTCCAGCAGATTTTATTACTGAGTATATCGCTCAAACAAGAGGTTGGTTTTATACTTTATTTGTTTTATCCACCGCACTGTTTGATCGTCCACCATTCAAGAATTGTATATGCCATGGGGTTGTACTCGATATTCAGGGGCAAAAATTATCTAAGCGTCTTAATAATTACGCTGATCCCATGGAAGTGTTTACTAAATATGGTGCTGATTCTTTGCGTTTTCTTATGCTCTCTAGCCCAATTGTTTGTGGTGGCAACCTTCTGCTAGATAAAGAAGGTAACATGATACGCGATATACTAAAAGTTGTAATAAAACCAATATGGAATAGTTATCACTTCTTTACTATGTATGCAAATGTTGATGAAATAGAAGCTGAGGTATGTGAAAAGTTTAATAGCACCATGGACCGTTATATAATTGCCAAATGCTTTGAGACAGTTACAAATATTAAAAGCTCAATGGATGCATATAATGCACAAGATGCATGCAAAGCAGTGGTAGATTTTTTTGAAGTATTAAATAATTGGTATATACGCCGTAGCCGCAATCGTTTTTGGAAAAATGAAGCAGATCAAGATAAAACTGATGCTTATAATGCTTTATATACCGTATTCTATTATATACTCAGAGCCTCATCACCACTTTTATCCCTAATCACAGAGGCTGCGTGGCAAGGTCTTAGATTTAAAGAACAGTCTATTCATCTGACTAGTTTTCCTGAGAGTAAAAACTTTGACAAAAAACTCATAAGTGAGATGGATTTAGTGAAAGATATTTGTAATGCTGCTCTTTCTGTACGCAATACTCACAGCATACGCATTCGTCAGCCTTTAAGCAAAATAACTATATATCACAAAAACTTAAGCAGTTTATCTGAAGAATATCAAGAGATAATCAAAAGCGAAGTGAATGTTAAAACACTAGGACTAATGAATAATGTAGAAGAAGTAGCGTCGGTAAAGTTAAAGTTAAATTTTTCTATTTTAGGCAAGAGAATTCCAGATAAAATAAAAGATTTAATGCAATACGCAAAGGAAGGAAAGTGGGATCTACTTAGAAAAGGACAATTACTAATAGGCAAAGATGCAGATAATTACCATATCCTAAATGAAGGAGAATATGAGGTGCTCTTGCAAACAGATAATAACTTCTCTTGCGTATTTGATGATAACAAAGGAATAGTGATATTAGATACAAACTTAAGTGATGAACTAATTGTTGAAGGATATGCTAGAGATGTAGTGAGAGCTCTACAAGAAGCAAGAAAACAAGCAAATTTGCACATATCTGATCGCATTAGGGTTGTTGTGCAAACAAACGATATTAACTTTAAAGCAGCAATAGAAAAGTGGCAAGAATATATAAAAGATCAAACTTTATCAGTGTATTTAGCAGTAAATGAAGAGACAGATAAAGAGAAGAGTTATATTACCCATTCAGTAGAAGGTGAGGATCTGAGATTTCAGATATGTGTTGATTAATTTTAAATATATTAATAAATTCTTTACTTTATTTTTTATATATGTTAAGATTTATATTATTATAAATTAATAATAGGTATAAAAATGTCAAATAATATCTAAAGTCAAGTGAAGTTATTATTGATTTGTCATTTTTAGTTGCACTTTTTTCAATCATAGCTGTGATAGTTAACTGTGCAAAGCCAGAAGCTACTAAGTCACTAGTAAATTTTTTTGGAGGAGAGAAAGGATTTGCTTTAGCTACAACCTTGATTGCCTCAATATTCCTAGCAATATCAGTTGCAGGAATAGCTTGTATAGCAGTTAGCCATAGTAAGGATAAAGAAATTAAAAATTTAAAAAATAGCCTTGTAAATAAGATTATAGCTAGAAGAAATAATATGAAAAAAATAGAATTAACGCTAAACAAGAGTGATTTATCGGTAACTGGCAACTTGGATGAGTTGTTATTTGATGAAGATAATGAAAATATGGTAGTTACAGAAAGTGGTGAGATTTTGACATTGAAAGAAGAAAAGAATAACAAAGTTTCTTATAAGATTACTGGTTATAAAGAAAAGTATGATGATGAAAACAGTATTGAAGATGTAGAAATTATTAAAGATAAATTATTTAGTGGGAACAGTGAAACATCAAAAAATATAACTGTTTTTTCTAAAACTAAGACTCAAGAATTAGCCCATTCTATAATTCAAGCTGCTTTTTATGATGTAATAAAGTTTTAATAAAAGTTTTTATGAATTCTTTTTGCTTGAATAAAGTATATACTTTACTCAACTTCTAATAAATTAGATAGTTTTATGTAACAGGAGAGCTGCTTTAAATATATAACCTTAAGTTTAAAAAACTTAAGGTTACTTAAAAGTTAATTATATGAAGTCATTGCTATTGCTATTGCATAAACTTTGATTTTCGATTGTATTAGCAATTATCTTGCATATCTGATCTTCTCCTGGAATTCCAGTATATAATTTTCCAGGTTCAAAATTTTCAGTATACTTCATAGT
>JAVBJW010000043.1:0-16169 GCA_031546805.1 Anaplasmataceae bacterium | reverse complement strand
TGCCCCAATATATTTCTTCAATTCTAGAAATTCTTGCTGAATCTTACACTACGACCTACCTTTAGCACAAAATCGCTAGCAGATATATGAGGCGGTATTACTACAAATAGATGCAAATGATCAGATAACACTACTCCATTTTCTATCTTAATCCCCATTTCTTCAGATATTTCTGCTACTATCGCTATAAGGTATAACTTGTGATCTTGATAAACTAAAGTTCTTCCACCTAAATGGTGGAGGCTTGACCATCTTGTGGAGAGTTAAAAAGTCCTGTTGTTATATCATTAGATGATTGCTGATTTATGTTATCTTGTTCAACCGAAAAATTTTCAGTTCCCCATAAATAAAGCGTTAACCTTTAAAAAAGTATCTAATAATATTAAGAATAATAGGAGGATAAAATGCATATACATATATACATCAAACAGTAATTAATCGCTTAGAAGAAGATCATGTTCCTCTAACTCAAGAAGATAGAAGTAAAGTACAATTGTATCTTAACAGTCTTGAAGATGATAGAATCATTGATAAGATTTTAAATACTTACCAGTTATACTCTCTGGAATATTAACTATCTCATTCGGAGAGCAAGCAGCAATAACTCTTCCTCCTCTTATACCACCCCCAGGACCAATATCTATTATATGGTCTGCTGTTTTGATTACATGTAAATTGTGCTCAATAACTATAACTGTATTACCCAAGTCAACTAATTTATGTAGCATTTTGAGAAGGTTATTTATATCTTCAAAGTGTAGACCAGTTGTTGGTTCATCAAGGATATACAATGTTTTTCCTGTAGAGCGTTTAGATAATTCTTTGGATAATTTAATTCTTTGGGCTTCACCACCGGATAAAGTAGTCGATGGCTGGCCAAGTTTTATATAGCCCACACCAACTTCCTGAAGTGAAACTAATTTTTCTTTAATGAGCTGCATGTTTGCAAAAAGGTCACAAGCTTGATCAACTGTCATATCTAAAACATCAGCTATCGATTTACCTTTATATGTAATTTCTAAAGTTTCACGATTATACCTACGTCCTCCGCATTGTTCACATTTAACGTAAACATTAGGTAAGAAGTGCATCTCTATTTTTAAATACCCATCTCCTTTACATGCTTCACATCTTCCGCCTTTTACATTAAAAGAAAATCTACTTATTGTATACCCACGTGCTCTAGATTCTTGTAGACCTACAAACCAATTCCGTATATGGATAAACAATTCAACGTAAGTTGCTGGATTTGATGCTGGTGTTCTTCCTATTGGTGATTGGTCTATTTCTATAACTTTATCTATATATTCAAGTCCTTTTATAGTAGTACACTTACCATATTGCTTAGAAGAACCATATATTCTATATGCTATATACTTATACAGTGTTTCAATAATTAAACTTGATTTTCCTCCGCCAGATACTCCAGTAACACAGATAAAATTACCAATAGGAAATTTAACATCTATCTCCTGTAAATTGTTTTCGCATGCACCAATTACTTCAATGTACCTACCTGAATCTTTGCGTTTATTTGGAATAGGAATTATTTTACTTTTACTTAGATACTGACCTGTTACGCTATTTGGATTCTCCATAATTTCCTCTGGCGTACCTTGAGCAACTATCATGCCACCACTTGCTCCAGCTCCAGGACCAATATCAATTACATAATCAGCACTCCTAATTGAGTCTTCATCATGCTCAACAACAATAACTGTATTACCAATATCTCTTAAATCTTTTAGAGTTTTTATAAGCAAGTCATTGTCACATTGGTGTAAGCCGATAGACGGTTCATCCAAAACATATAAAATGCCTGTTAAACCTGAGCCAATTTGTGATGCAAGTCTAATTCTTTGACTTTCGCCACCAGAGAGAGTACCAGATTCACGATCAAGTGTTAAATAGTCCAATCCTACATTTTTTAAAAAACTAAGTCGTTTTATTATCTCATCTAATATTTTTTCTGATATTTTATTTTGTTGCTCAGTAAGTCCTACAGTTAACTCTTTAAACCATATAAGAGCTTCATTTATGGCAAGATTTGTAACTTCGCCTATATGTTTATTGCATATCTTAATTGATAGGGCTTCTCTTTTTAATCTAAACCCATGGCAATTGTTACAACATATAGTGCTGTAGTATTTTTCCACACTACCTACACCTATTTCTCGCTCATTTTCTAGTAGACTAATTAAACCAGGAAATGGCTTTTTTACATTAAAGTTATTACTGTCCTCGTCTCTATAGTTAATTTCTATTGCTTGATTACCAGAACCAAAAAGAATTACATCTTTTACATCTTTGTCCAACTCATTCCACTGTTGATTAAGATCAAAATTATATAGTTTTGTTAATACTAAAATTGTGTGAATTAAATATCTTACTGTATAAGAATGAGAACGCTGAACTGTAGTATATGTATTGATAGGACCTATTGGCTTTAAAGCACCATCTGCAATAGATAAATTTCCATCTGGTATAATAAGCTTAACATCAATACTTAGCTTTTTCCCTAGTCCATCACATACGCTACAAGCCCCGTAAGGACTATTAAAAGAAAATAACCTGGGCTCTATTTCTTCAATTGTAAATCCAGATTCAGGACAAGCAAAATTTTCTGAAAAAGCTAGTATTTGACCACAGTAATAATCTGAATTATTAGCATCTGGCAAGCTGATGACTTCAACATGTATTAAGCCATTACCAAGTTTTAACGCTACTTTAATACTACTAAGTAAGTGATTACCAAGATCATCTGTAACTGATATTGTATCTACTATAACAAATATATCGTGCTTTTTGTTTTTATCTAATTGTGGTAAATCACTGACATCATATACCTTCCCGTCAATTTTTAGTTTAGTATAGCCTTGTTTTTTTATTTCTAATATTTCTTTTTGATGCTCACCTTTCCGTCCATGTACAATTCCTGCTAAAATATATATTTTCGTTTCCTTTGGCAGAGCCATTATCACATCTGTGATTTGTGTGGTAGTTTGTTTTGTAATTGGCTTACCTGTTGCCGGTGAATATGCAGTACCAATACGAGCATACATAAGGCGTAAATAATCATAAATTTCTGTTATTGTACCAACAGTTGACCTTGGGTTTTTTGTGATTGATTTTTGATTTATGGATATAGCAGGTGATAATCCAGTAATTGATTCAACATCAGGTTTATCATGCATATTTAAAAACTGACGGGCATAAGATGAAAGACTCTCCACATAACGGCGTCGACCTTCTGCATATATTGTATCAAAAGCAAGCGTAGATTTCCCAGAACCACTAATTCCGCTTATTACAATTAATTTATTTTTTGGTATGTCAACATCAATGTTGCGTAAGTTATGCTCTCTGGCACCTTTTATACGAATAAAACCATCCATACTAGAATTATATGTTATAGACAAAAGACTGCATTACCCAATATGCTAAATATTAAGTTTATCTTATGATTTTAAGTAATCATTATAAATATTTCTATTAAGAGATAGAACTTTGCATTGATTTATTAATATATTATTGTAATATTTCTATATCTTAATAAATAACTATTAATGAATATTTTGTATTTTTTTGTTTTAGCTTTATCAATATCTTGTGGATATAATTGCTATGCTAAAGTAATAGTAGAGAATGAAGAAAGATATGCGGAATTAAAAGGCAGTACTAATTTTAGCGTTGGATATGTAAAAGATAATGAAGACCGCTTTAGCAATAATAAAGATGGTACTGTTTTACTTGATTCAAGCATTCATTTTCTTTATTTACGCAATGTAGATCACAGAGATAACCTTGGTGCAAGTATAAAATTATCAGCAAAATTTACATCTTATCAATCTGATCCACTAGATATAAACTTAGATGAGGCGCATATCTTTTTCAAAACACAAAACAGAGGTACTCTAAAACTTGGTTTTGATGATACCATAGGAAAAACTATGGGATCAAAAATGTATTTTGGAGCTGGAGGCATAAATGGAATATGGGCAGATCTTGCAAATCTTAGGGGTTTTAACAAAGCAGATGATGGTCCAGGGTATGATACTAGTGGTGTGTTTTGGGTTAAACCAGATTTGTACATTGATTATAAAGGTCTAAAATCTCTTCGTATGAGTTATTACTCACCAAAAGTACGCGGAGTACAAATAGGTTTTAATTATTTACCTGGAGACGATAGTATAGATTATCAAAATGTAGTAAGTGGAGCAATCTCTTATGGTAATTGCGCTTTTAAAAATATAGATTATTCGCTATCTCTAGCTGGTGAATTAGCTAATGAAAATTCAGCTAGAAAGTTGAATAAATTACAAACATGGAATATTGGTCTAGATTTAAGGTATAAAAACATAGGATATGTGATTTCATATGGAAACATTGGTAAATCCGGACGTAAAAATTCTCCTGATACTTATTATATAAATACTGGTGTTGCTTATTATCATGATAATTGGCGTGGTAGTTTGACATATTTTGCAAGCACTAGAGGAGATCGTGATTTATCATCGTGGGCTGTAAATTGGGAGAAATCTTTTACAAAAAATGCCTCATATTATGTGGATTTTATAGGATTTAATACTCAAGAACCCTCTGATATTGGTAATTCTGGGATAGTGGTTTTAACTGGCTTAAAATCTAACTTTTAATTTCTACGTTTATAAGAATTCTCTATTTTGGTGTAAATATACTTGATATTTAACTAAATCTAACGTATCTTACGTAAAAATTTTAGGAGTTTATGAGAGTAGTATTTTATTTCTTTTTGAGTTTATTAGTTTCTTTTTCTAAAAATGCTTATGCTAAAGTCATTGTAAAAGGTGAAAAACTTTATGTTGATTTTGGTAGTAGTCTTGACTATAAGTTCAGTCATGCGAATAATAAAAAGTATTTCACATATAAATATCAAAATGCTGTTTCAATATACTCTGATGTATACTTCACTGGTGCATATAATGTGACTTCTATTAATGCTGTTGGTTTTAGTTCAAAATTATGGATGAGATTTAATCCTAGTTCTGATGATTCTAGTATATCTGGTTTAAAAATAAGGAATGCATATGTTTTTATGGAATCACAAGATATAGGTAAAGTTGAGTTTGGTATTAAACGTACTGTAAATAACGATATACAAATCTCTACAAGTAGTGATAAATTCGCTGTTGCAGACGGTGGTGTTAGTGGAAGATGGATAGATTATGCCAATCTACATACGTATCACCATGCAAAAGGATATCGTGCTTATTATGGAACTAGTATTAATGCTTTTTGGGTTAAGCCATGTCTTTACAGTAAATATAAATGGCTAAAATCTCCGGTAATAAGTTATTATTCACCTGTAGTGTCCGGTGTTCAAGTAGGCATCAGTTATGTTCCTGGTGAATCTGACATTGGCTATGAAAATTTAGCAACTGGTGGGATCAGTTATAGTAATAAATTATTTGATGCAATAGATTATTCTTTTTCATTAACAGGCGAACTTGCAAATGCAAAACCAGAGAAAGAACTGAATAAACTAAGTGCGTGGAATGCTGGTTTCAGTACGCAATACAAAAATGTTATCTGTTTGTTTTCATATGGAAATATAGGTAAGTCAGGGCACATATCTTCTCACGAAGCTGAATACGTCAATGCTGGCGTTGCTTATCGTTTAAGCAAATTGAAGAGTGCCATAACTTATTTTGCAAGCAACAAAGGAGATTATAAGCTTTCATCATGGGGAATTAGCTTGGAAAATACTTCAGCAAAAAATACTGTTTATTATATGGATTTTATTGCCTTCGACGCAAAACAACCGGCGGTTGAAAGTAATGCAGGAACAGTATTTTTAGCTGGCATAAAATTTCAATTTTAGTTATCGTATTACTTTAAACTTATAAAATAAGTAATTAATGATCAGCAAACAAACTTTAGCATCAGAGTGGTTTGCATCTCTGAGAAACTCAATTGTAAGTGAGCTTTTATCTATTGAAAAAGGATTTTCTACTGAGCTTCCAATAATGAATAAAAAAAAGTGGGATCGCCCTCAAGGAGGTGGAGGGGAAATGACTATCATTTACGGCAAGGTATTTGAAAAAGTTGGTGTTAATATATCCATAGTTCATGGAAAAATTGCAGAAAAACTTATGGATGAAATTCCTGGAGCAAAGGAAAATGAAGGAAAATTTTGGGCCAGCGGAGTTTCTGTTGTCTCTCATATGTGTTCACCTTTAGTACCTGCAGCACATATGAATACAAGGTTTATGTGCACTGCAAAGTCATGGTTTGGTGGTGGCATTGACTTTACTCCAACTTATTATAGCGATGAAGATTACGAATTTTTTCATAGCAAAATAAAAGAAACGTGCGATGAATTTAGCTCTGATTATTATCCAAAATTTAAAAAACAATGTGATGATTATTTTTTTTTACATCACAGAAAAGAGCCAAGAGGAATAGGTGGAATATTTTATGATAATCTAAATTCTGGTGACTGGGAAAAGGATTTTACATACACGCAAGCTGTTGGTAAAATTTTTCTTGAAATTTATCCGCATATTGTACGCAAGCATATGCATAAAACGTGGACAGAAGAGCAGCGAGAATGTCAACTAGTTAAACGTGGTAGATATGTGGAATTCAACTTAATATATGATCGTGGTACAAAGTTTGGCCTTATAACAAATGGCAATGCAGATGCTATTATGATGTCAATGCCACCTTTAGTAAAATGGAAATAGAATGACACAGAAATTTGGAGTTTTTTTATTAATTTTATTTTTTGCCTTCATTCTTATTTTTTTTGGTATGCTATATAATAAAAATAAAACTAGTGTGGCATTATCAGTTGATTTTTTGCTACCATCGCTATTTATAGAAAGCGAGATGCTTAATACCAAAGAGTTAATCGGCAAGCAGTACATAATCAATATTTTTGCTTCTTGGTGTGAAACGTGTCATGAAGAGCATAAGTTTTGGTTAGAGGTTGCACGAAAGAATATAATTGATATTTACGGTATAAACTATTTTGATACTCATGACAAAGTTCAAAAATGGTTATTGGAAAATGATAATCCTTATAAAATGGTTGTTACAGATTATGATGGACAAGTTAGTAGAATGCTCAAAGTATCTGGACTTCCTGAAACTTTTGTCATTAATAGCAAAGGCAATATTATTTGCCATATAGTTGGTAATGTGACAGCAGAAACTTGGCAAGAACAAATCTTACCAGTGCTAGAATAGCATTATAAAAATCAAATAAGAATTTGCTGAGTAATGTTATCATAGATTTTCATTAAGTATTCAGGTAACAGCAAAGGATTGCCACTATCTGACGCTTTGCCTATTTGTAAATCAATTGGAATTTTACCTAAAAATTTTATATTCAATTCTTTTGCCATTTTTTCTGCACCATTTTTACCAAAAATATATATTTGTGAATTCTCATGACTAAAGTAACTCATGTTTTCAACCATACCAATTACAGTTACATTTAACTTCTTGAACATGTCATAAGCTCTTTTAGCATCAATTAAAGCAAGTTCTTGAGGAGTAGAAACTATCACAGCTCCTGTTAAATTAAATTTCTCTGCAAGACTTAAATGTACATCCCCAGTACCAGGAGGTGTATCAATAATTAGATATTCTACATCTTGCCATTTTGTTCCAAGCAACAAGTTATGCAACGCTTTTGTAATCATTGGCCCGCGCCATACGGCAGCACTACTTTGCTGGATAACATAGCCGATTGATATTGTTTGCAATCCATACCTTTCTACCGGTAGCATTTTATTATCTTGTACCTGCGGAGTAATATTTTGACTGCCAAGCATCTGTGGTAATGAAGGACCATATATATCTACATCAGCAATAGCAGTTTTATAACCAAGCTTCAGTAGTGAAATCGCAATATTCAATGCTACTGTAGATTTTCCAACTCCACCTTTTCCTGATGCGATCACAATAATATTTTTAACTTCTTTAATTGATATCTTGCTACTGATTTTATTCTCTTGATTTGTAATACTTGAACCAACTATTGTTGGTACTACAGTTACTTTTGCAACACCAGATATGGCTTTTACAGCACGCTCACATTCTAATTTGAGATTTTCTTGTTTTATGGCCTTCTCTCTGCTAGAAAATTCTAATGTAAAGCCAATGTGTCCTTCTTTAATTATAATGGAAGATATCATTCCTGATGCAACTATATCTTCTTTAGTATCAGGATCAATTACACCTCTTAAACTTGCTTTTACTACCTCTTCACTGATCATATTTTTTACTTAAAAAAATAAAAAAAATGGATAATTTTATTATCGAGTATTTTCGCTACAATGTAAACTAATTAATGTTTTTTGATTTTAAGTTTGCTTTATACAACAATATACTTATAATTAACTCCTATTTTTTAAAAAAATAACTTATGAAGATTATTGCAGGAAGTGCAAGTAAAAAACTAGGAAATGCAATTGCTTTAGAGCTTGGAATAAGCATTAGCGATGCTAATATCACAAGGTATTCTGATCAAGAGATAAATGTAGAGGTAACAAACGATTTGCATGGCCATGAAGTTTTTGTTGTGCAATCTACTTCCCTTCTTGTGAATGATAATTTAATGGAATTGCTCCTTATAATTGATGCTGTGAAAAGAGTAGGAGCAAAAAAAGTAACTTCTGTAATACCTTATTATGGCTATAGTCGCCAAGATAGAACGATAAGAAATGGAGATATGCATTCAGCACTTAGTGCAAAATTAGTTGCGAATTTAATTAAAACAGCAGGTGCAGATCATGTTATTGCGGTAGATTTACATTCGAATCAGATCGAAGGCTTTTTTGATGTTCCTATCAGTAATATAAATTGCTTTGAGGTATTTGCTGATTTTATTTCTCAAAATATGCAACTGGAAAATACAGTTATTGTTGCACCAGACGTTGGAGCACTAAGTCGAGCACGTAATTTTGCAAAAGCTTTACTCAGCAAGTATAAAACTGACTTAAGCAATAAAATTGTAATAGTTGATAAATACAGAGAAAAAGCTGGTACTTCGCAGGTCATGCAGGTTATAGGAGAAGTATGTGATAAAGATTGTGTTATTATAGATGATATAGTAGACTCTGCAGGAACGCTATGTAACTCTGCTTTAGCACTACAAGAGAACGGTGCAAAGTCTATAATAGCATGTATAACACACGGAGTATTATCAGGTAGTGCATTAGATAAAATCTCATCTTCTGTTTTAAACAAGCTAGTAATTACCGATACTGTATCCTATAGTGGCAATTTACATAATAAAAAAGTTGAAATTGTATCTATTGCAGATGTTCTAGCTAAAGCAATAAGTTTTTATGGAGGATAAGATTGAAAAATAAATCAACAGAGGATATAATATTATCTTTGATAGAGTTTGCCAGCAATAAAGAAGCAAATGCTATTGATAATCTTGAAGTAGAAAAGGTTGCAAAGCTTGTAAAAATAAAACTCTCTAAAGATGAAGTTGAATATTACGCTGGAGAATTAGCTATGCTAAATTGGGTAAATAAAATTTTATCACATTTAAACACTAAAAATGTATCACCAATGCGTTATGGTAGTGTAGAGCATAAATTACATATACGCCAAGACATTGTAAACTGTGATAACACCAAAGATGATATCCTATCGTCTACTAAACCTGAACATGGATACTTTGTTGTACCAAAAGTTATCAACAATGAGTAATTAATTATTTGTTATAACAATTAAAAATTAAATTAACAGAAAGATTGTTAATTATCCTATACTTTTGCTAACACTTTTGTTGCGTTCATTATTAAGCTTATTAGCGTGTGTGATAACTTTAGTCCCAAGTTCAGTATAATCATTATTTATGGTTTTAATTGGATTATGTATAGTGCCTTCTTTTCCTTCATCGCTTGAAATAACACCTTTAACTTTGATAGCTGCAATAATTAAAATCGCTGCCGGTGCAAATGCAGCAGCAAAACTACCAAAACCCATTACACCAAAAGCAAATAATGCACCATAGCATGCTACTGGAGAAGGAATAAAATCATCTATAGCTTTACTATCACTTATTGGTGATTTATCTTTTTGTTTATCATCACCACCAAATTTTTTCTTTAAAGACTCAAGTGGATTGGCAGGATCTATCCCTGTTATCTCTTGCATAAAACCACTTAATTTTTCTATTGACTTGACAAATCCTCTTTTAAGTTTTTGCTTGAATCCTTCATTTGGATTATTAAAGTAATTATTAACTTCAATGCGTTTATTTTCCATCTGATTTGTATTAACAGACAATTCTGTACTCTCAATAGCTAAACATATCCCACCAATAAACTGACTGAATTCTTCATTATTAAATTTTTGAACTCCTTTGAGTTGTTCGCCTGAAGCAAGAAGTCCGCTCAAACAGTTTTCAAAAGCAACTTTGTTTTGCTCAGAAAGAGCACTTCTATGTTTTTTTATCACCTTCAGCTTTTCATTACCGAAAGCTTTCTTTAATTCCTTCTCTATTTCTAACCAATTTTTACCTTTACTTTTTAATTGACTGAAATAATTTACTACATTGTCCCTGTGCTGTGGTGGAAGGCCAATATTATTAATTAAAACATCAAGCTTTAAATCTTTTTCGCTATTCATAATCACACCAAAAACATTTTTTTAATTGTAACATAAAACTTAATAAAATCAATATTTATGGTACAAATAATAAAATTGTTGCATACTTTTAACGACTTTGAATCATCCTCTAAATTATAATCATGAAAAGATTAAATATTGGACTACTTGGAGGAACATTTAATCCCCCTCATCAGGGTCATCTTCATATTTCAATTGAAGCAATAAAAAGAATTGGATTAGATTATGTATGGTGGGTAATTGCAAAACAAAATCCACTTAAAGAGCAAAGTAATAGTATAGAAAACAGAGTAAAACTTGCAAAGCATGTATCTCAATTCAGTAGCAAAATACGTATAATCGACGTAGAAAAAATGATAAAAAAAAGCTACAGCTATAATGTAGTGATATTACTTAAACAAAGATTTCCACATATAAATTTTATCTGGATAATGGGTTCAGATAATCTAATTTCCCTACATAGATGGTACAGATGGAGAGAATTCTCTACGATGATCCCAATCGCAATTTTTGAACGTAATAAGTTATATAAAGAAATTAAAAATCCATTTGTCAGTCATTTTTCATCTTCTTATATTAAAAACCCAAGATTATTGCTTAATAGCTCTTTTGGTTGGAGCATTATAAGAACTAAAGTTAATTCTGCATCCTCGTCAATGATAAGAAAATTGACTTATATATCATAAAATTATTTTAAGCAATTTCAAGATAGGTTCTAAAGCTTTGACATATGAGGAAGAAACAAATAAAACTCTTATAGTTAAAAAAGATAAAAACTTTTGATAATGGATCATGCACATAAGCCAGTTTTATTGGAAGAGGCGATGTCAATTTTAGCACCGAAAAATAATGAAATATATGTTGATGCAACATTTGGTGCTGGTGGATATAGTAAAAGAATATTAGAGCTATCAGATAGTAAAATATGTGCAATTGACAGAGATCAAAGTATATCTACTTTCTACGATGAATTAGATTCTGCATACCCACAAAAGATTCAGCTTTTGATTGATAAATTCAGCAATATGAAAAAACTGCTCGAGAGAAACAATATTAACTATGTTGATGGAGTTGTTTTTGATATAGGAGTATCTTCAATGCAACTTGCAGATGGAGAAAGAGGATTTTCATTTATGCACGACGGCCCTCTCGATATGAGAATGGATCAGTCTTTAAACTATATTAATGCTGAAACTTTTGTAAATACAATGCGAGAAAAAGAAATCGCAGATACAATATACAAATATGGCGGGGAGCGTCATTCTCGTAAAATTGCAAGAGCGATAGTAAATGTGCGTCAAAAGAAGCCAATTAAAAGTACTCTAGAGTTAGCAAAAATTATACGTTCCGTTATCCCAAGGGGAAAAATTGATGCAGCAACTAGAACATTTCAGGCTGTTAGGATATGGGTAAATGACGAGTTAAATGAACTGGAGAAAGGGTTGAAAGTTGCATCTGAAATGTTAAATGTAGGTGGTAGGTTAATAGTTGTTTCTTTTCATTCACTAGAAGATCGCATAGTTAAGCATTATTTTAATCAATTATGTGGTAAAAATTCTTTCCTGCCAACTGTGAATTCAGATAAGTTTTCTCTTATTAATAAGAAGGTAATTATACCTAGCACAGAAGAAATTCAAGCAAATCCACGTGCACGCTCAGCAAAACTCAGAGGCGTTATAAAGAAAAAGTTATAACAAGTTGCTGATATTTCTGTTATGCTAAAAGATGGTATTTTTAAACTTCATGCATATATAAATTGCAATTGGCCAAATATAGAAAATAATATAAAAATTAAATTTTAAACAAATCTATGAATATTACACAAGAAATAGAAAAGAAAATTAATAATTCAATCAATGTACATTATATTAATATTATTGATGAGTCTCCAAACCATGCTGGCCATCATTTTGTTTCACATTCCGCAACATCTCACATTAAATTAATAATTGTCTCTGATGATTTTAGTGAAATGAGTTCTTTAGCTAGGCATAAATTAGTGTACAAGATATTGGAAAACGAGATAAAACTAATACATGCAATTTCTCTCAATTTATATACACAAGCTGAATATCAATCAATAGAATAGACCGTCTATGGATAGTCTACTTTAGATTAATATATCTTTTGCCTTCTCTATGGCATAGATTAAATCTATCTCTTCTTTTGTTTTGTGTTTAACATTTATTATACGCGAATTTGAGTTTGCTGGAAATGTAACTAAGCTAATTTCCCATAAGTCTACCTGTTTTAATACTCTTACACCTGTTTCTTGGTCAATATCATATTGCAAAGGTACATATCCTATTGATAGAGAATCAATTGTTCCGGCTTTTAGCATTACATAAGCTTCTTTTGCCTTTTGTAAATCCAACAACAGATTTGCCGTTATATAAAGACCTACTTTATTTTCACTAATTTCTAAAATATTGCCAATTGGTTCGCAGGACCTATGTTGCCATAATAACTTTATTTTACCGGTTTTTTTTAATATAGTTTCTGTAAATGCTCCAGGTAGTATTACATCGTTTTGCTCATCAACAATGTTAAATACACTTGCGTAACCAGAAAATATACCATTTTCTTGAATGCTTTTAAGTGATAATGTTGAATGAAAAAGTTTTTTGTTCATATATTATTCATTAATTAATATTTTTATATGCTCTATGATGGAGGAGTTATTGAAATGGCGTGAGTTATGAATCTTCTTGTAGATAGAAGTTTACTTATCTAAAGTATCCCCATCTGGCATTTTAGGTAACCCAAATGCCTCTCTTTTTTCATTGATAGTCATAAAACTTGCATTTTGCACATATTGCCAAAGTTTCTGTCTTTTTTCTATCAATATTTCTATTGCATCTTTATCATATGAAAGGCAAAGATCATTGCCAAATTTCGGTACTAGCCATGAATTAAAGTGACAGATGATGTTGTCAAGTGTTGGCAATATTGTTTGTTCCCATAAAGATAAGCGAGCTTCAATTAAGTTACTGTAAGTATTATCTCCTGGAATACCAAGTAATTGTGGCGGAACACCAAATGCTAAGGCGATATCACGGGCTGAGCTATTTTTGGACTTAATAAAATCCATATCTTTTGGAGATAAACTCATTTCTTTCCAATCTAACCCTCCTTCTAGTAAAATTGGTCTTCCTGCATTTTTTGGGCCAGAGTAATAAGCTTCAATTTGCTCCTTAAGACGTGCGTATTGCTCAGGACTTAAGTGCCCACCACTGCCATCTTTTGTAGCTTGCACAATAAGTGCTCCACTTGGTCTAGCACCGTTTTGCAGCATCGCCTGATTCCAAGCTCCAGCTTGGTTGTGTTGATCTATACTATATGCTGCAGCTTCAATAGGCGATAATCCATACAAATCATTTAAAGGATTAAATGTCTTAAGATGCAATATGTTTGAACGACCAGTTAATTTATCTACTTTAAAATCATAACTATTGTTATTTGCTCGATATCGATAGATATATGGTATATTATTTTTACCAGGTATTATTTCCACTCTATCTGGACGCAGAAGGTATAGTTCTTTTGGGATAGTGTTTCTACTATTTTGCGATTCAATCATTAGTATATAAGCATTACCACTAATTAATTTATAAGTAATAATACTTTCTATAAACTCTGATTTAGAAAGTGTGGGATTTGGTGTATACAGCAATTTCAACAATGGATGGGTTTTAATTTGAGACTTTCCGTTATTTGTTATCTGATTTAAAATGAACGGAACTGAAGCTGCGGCTGTTGCGATCATGTGTATTGCACGAAAGGCAATCACATTTTTGACGTACCCATCTTCGGCGAAATTTAAATAACTACGCTGACTCCAAGATGGCTCCATAACCACTTGCAATGCAGAATGAAAATGAGGAATTTTCTTTTTCAAAATATTAGATATGTTAAATTTAATCATCGTTAGTGTTATAGATATTAAGTACCACCTTATGGATAGTATATTTTAGTGGATTTACCTTAAGCCTATCACTATGATCAAATTAGCAGAAGCAGTTTTATTTCAACTATTGCAACTTAACAACTTGCCAAGTTAGATTATCAATAAGCTGGTCTAGCCTCTACCTTTAAGGTGATTAGTTTGTCAAACTATGCTTTAAAAAAGAATAGTTATGAGAGAGTACGATAACATACAGTTTTTAATCATAAGACCCCCCATTCAAAGGAGAGAGAACAGATAAAAAACAGGAAAAAATGTATAAACTACCAGATTTAACCCTTGCTTTTACGAACAAATATAAGAAGTGAGTAAGATAGATATCAAATAAATTTGGGAGTAAAATGAGGGAAGCAAGTAGAAATGCGGAATATACTATGGCGTATTGGATAAATGGCTGGAAAGAGAATTAAAACACGTTCACTTGTGGGATATAAGGCTTAATAATAGACTTATTGAAACAAGCTATTGTATTATAGGATCTGGATCAATTAATCAAAGCTGTAGTAGATGGAAAGAAGCTAAGGGTGGATATAGATTATTTAGCAATGAAAAACTTAAAGATAAGGAAATTTATTCTTCCAATTACAAAGAAACTAAGGAAAGAATAAAAGGGAACCAGTTGGTTTTTTCAATTCAAGATACAAGTTATTTGGATTTTGACTCTCAAATAAAAACCAAGAGACTAGGCAGTGTCGACATATAAAGCCATAGTGGTAATACTTCTTTTTAAGAAGAGAGAAGCAATGTTGTATGGGTTACAAGACAATGAATGGGCAAGAATAAAGGACAGTTTGCCTGGGAAAGAAGCAGAAGAAGTGCAAATGATAACAGGAAGTTTATAGCATGTGGATAGGCAGAACGTGGCACCATGGAGCAGTTGAATATGAAAATGGTCAAATAAACGTTTCATAAGATGGGCAAAAGCAGGTGTTTGGCATTCAATACTTTAGCAGTTGATGAGAGTGGCTTATGATAGATTCTACAATCACATCAGCACGCAGCATGTGCAAGAAAAAAAATCAAGAAACCGGTAAAGAGCAAGAATTAGGAAGATCTAAATTCAACCAAGTTACACGCTGCTTGCGACGTTCTTAGCAACCCACTGAGGTTTTTTTGTTACCGGCTGGTTAAAATGTCAAAGCTTTAGACTTAATAGATTGCAGATGTATGGAAGCACTGATTGCCGATAAAATGATATGATTGAAGCTGCAAAAGCCGCTAATGCTGAGCTTGTTATTCCTCCACGTTCCAGTCGTAAAACACCGAAAGAATACGATAAAGAGCTATATAAAGATTAATTGATTTAATAAACTAAAACATTTCCGTATACTCGTTATGATAAATTGGCTATCGCATTCTTATCATTTGTTCATCTTCCTGGCATCTATCTCTTGCTAAAGTAATTGTCAATACTGTATAGGCTCTCTGAGGACAAAAATTTCATATAAGGCAAATAAGAGCTGCTAAGAAGTTCAAAAAGCCCATTCTTGTCAAATCTGGAGAGAATACGTCTAAAATTCTTGATTTTATCGAAAAAGCAATTAATGTACTGCCAGAGCCAGCAAAGGGA
>JAVBJW010000022.1:0-2834 GCA_031546805.1 Anaplasmataceae bacterium | reverse complement strand
AAGATTGAAGTGGCCAAAAGAATGCTGGCTGATAATATTGATGTCAATACTATTGTCAAGTTTACTGGATTATCACTTGATGAGGTTGAAGAGCTGCAGGAATGATATAATTTTGACTCATGTTAAACAGATATAGGATTTACTATATAACACACAACTGGAGCATAATCATCATGTACATCCATCTTATTTAGTGCAACATTGTAATCGCCACCTACTATGGTTATTTCCTCTTTTTCAAACAAGTCATGTAAACGCTGATATAGGCAGTCAAGAAAATATAATATTTACTACTTTATTTGTTTCTCTGATTCTCCAGTAGGTAAGAACTTTTACTATTATCAATTTTTGTTGCACTAGTCTGTTGTGGATAATTATTACTTATTTTTACCACTACGTCTGCAGGAGAATTAATCTTATCTTCTGTTTGTGATTCATCAAAGAATAGTTTCATTTTTTTTGCTGATAATTTTTCAATAATAATCTTATATTCGTCATTTGCTGGTATATCTCCATTGTAATTAGGTAAATAATCCTTGATTTTGCTAAATTCTTGATTAATCTTTGCTAAAATTTCTTGATGCTCATGTGTAATCTCCTCAGGCTTAGTAATGTTTACCATGGATAATGCAAAATCATCTAAAGCGTCTTTTAATTCTGGATGCTCTTTAACATATTGAATTAATGTCTCAGCTAAAGCTTCTTCAAATTCTCCAATGTTTGTTGCTGTAATAACTTCTTTTTGCTTTTCTTTTTTGCTTTTTTCTTCTAAATGATCATGATATTTATTCATTAATTCTGGAGAGATTTCACTTATACCATTTATAATCTGACTCCATGTACCTTGAATACAAGCACTATTATTTTCGCCATAAGTTGTTGCAGCTACATATATTTGCTTTGCCAGGACAAATGCTTTTTGTTCTTTCCATATTTCTTTTAGATCCAAACCACTTATTTCCTTAAACAATTCATCTATTTTACTTTTATCTGTAGTACCATTTAATAATTTATGAAACTCAGATCTTTCAGTTACTTGCTCTTGAATAATATCATCATTTTTTAATTCTGATTTTATATAAGACAGCTTCTGCTCCATCAATTTTGGATTTTGTTCCGCAAAAGTGACAAGCAATTCCTTCCTCTCATCCAATGGAATATCAAATCCATCAATAAGTAGTTTAATATAACCTATAGACTGTGGTATAGTGATCTTTTTCTCATTGCTTTCTGTATAATCGTATTGTAGCTCTTGTGTTGGATATCCTGCATCATACTGACCATTTTCTTTTTTTCTCAAATACTGTTTTTCTAATGTTTGCTTAGTCTTACTAATAACAGCTTCAACAAATTCTTTATCATTTGGTACAGGCGTATTCCCATGATGTGTCTTTTCCATTACACTTCTTTTTTCACCTTCAGTCAGACTAAGTAACCCTAATCTTACTTGATCATTTTGATATAGCTCAAGCAGTTCAGGTATACCTTCTTGATAAGAAGTTGCTGCTTGTTCTAAGTCATGTGCACTATCTTTTCTAGATTCGACTAACTCTTTGACGATAAAATTTGTTTGCTTGACTACTGGACTTGCATGAACAGATTGCGTGTCTCTTAATATATTTTGTAGTATAAGATCTTTTGCTTCGGGTGCTTTTGGAATTAATCCATGTTCAAATAAAAACTTTTTCATATCATCAGAGCGAGTATAAAAACGAGACAATGTATGTCCTTGTTCATCCTGTGAATTGATTAAAAAAGGATATTTTTTAGGATGCTTCAGTATGTATTTGATCACTGTTCCATCGTGATTGTCTTGAGCTACAGCAAAGACCATTCTTTTTACACTGTCTTTATATAATTCTCCAGTTTTGGAAGATGATTCTATTAGAAAATTATAGAGCACTTGATAATGTCTATCCAGAATAATAGTTATACGCTTTGGATTTGAAAACTCAGCTAAAGCTTCTACACCTTCAGCACCAATATTGTTATCAGATAAATAAAGTTTTGTAAGATTTGCTAAATATGGAGATTCAGCTAGTGCTTTTGCACCTTCAGCACCAATATTGTTAAAACGCAAATCAAGTTCTGTAAGATTTGCTAAATATGGAGATTCAGCTAGAGCTTTTGTACCTTTAGCACCAATATTATTGTGCAATAAATCAAGTTTTTTAATATCTTGATGCTCTTGCAAAAAGCTTATTAAATTTTTTATATCTTTATTGGTTAAGCGTACACTTCGCATACTTAAAGTAGTGCCATCGAGGTGTTTTGTAAAATCCATATTGTTATTTGTATTCATTTCTAATGCTATAATTAATATACTCCACTTTTTTATTTAAAAGTAAAGTATTTTATGTAAAAATATATTAGTCTTGATTTTCTCTTCTTTTATTAAGAGGTTCTTTTTCTATTTGATGTTTATACGGATATTTTTTTATAAGCCAAGATATCTATACGTGTTGTAATATACTATTTAAGAGTTATGTGATTTATGTTTTTTACCGAAGCCAGCGTTGACCAAAAATACAATATTTACTACTTTACTTATCTTCTATAACTCTCAACTAGGTAGGTTCCTTTATAGCTCTATATTACTATTAATATACCATACTATAGTCTTTTTCACAAAATTAATGAACGAAACAGAGAAAAAGTTTTGAGAGAGTGGAATGCTCCACCATATAACGTAACGAACTTCTCTCAGTTCAATCTTGTGCTATCATGATAACCGCAACAGCAGCCAATTACATCTTGCATACATGTATACCTTCATACCCAATTATACTACAAATAACTCCCTATCTTGTTTTCCATAACATTGCATTATTAAC
>JAVBJW010000054.1:0-18787 GCA_031546805.1 Anaplasmataceae bacterium | reverse complement strand
ACTATTCAGATTCTTCCGTCCTGATTCTTTGCCACTTAAAAGTAGCCTCTACTACTTTATCTCTCCAGATTGGCATTCTCTTTATACCATATACTTTCTCAACCATGGAAGCATAAATTTGCATCTTTTTGAAAGTTTTTTGTAAAATTTAAAACAGATTAACATATTTTTCTCAACTTACTTTATAACGTTTAAATTGCTGCTCTGTATTTATATCATATAGCTGCCCATTTGGTGCATCATAACTGAAACTTGCGTTGTTGAATTCTTGGTTTGGCATACTATTGTTTGATGTAATCAATTTACAACATTCATAAAGCTATTGATCCTCTTTTTGAGAAAGTTTAGCGAACACTCTTTTCGTAATCTTACTAAAATCTTCATCAGTGGAACTAATTTCTTGTAAATTAATGTCATTACTCCTAGCAAACTTAAGTGGTCCATCTTTATCTAAAGTTGGATTTGCATTTGCAATTATATAAAAAATATAGTTATATATCTTGATTATTCTATCTTTATCAGTATCAGTTTCAGTTTCTTCTAAATAGTTTACCAAGTCGTTGACTATATCATATAATATATTGTAATCGTTTTCTCCCTCTGATTGTTCTAACATATATTCTGCTGCTAGATCGTATATGATTTCCTTATCGTATATGCTGACTAATGCACAATGAAGGTCACGAATACGGCCTAAGCTACGACTTCCAATGATTTCTGTCTTCTGATCTTGTGATAGTGAGTTAAAGTATTGCTTGCATTGTTCTTGTTTTTTCTCTTTCCAAAGAGAATTTAATTCCTGAATATGAGATGCTGTATCGTATCGTGGCATTTTTATTATACCGTCAATATATAATATTAGTATATAAATAAAACACAAGTAAAATATCTAAATTTAATTTTTAAGCTTTATCCCTTAAGTCCCCAACATATCATATATGAGAAATCGAGGTTGGATTGCATCAGAACGACAGTGCAGAGCAATATAAAATAGAATAGACTTATTTCGAGATTCTAATTTTGTGGATAAAAGCATCATACAGAAGAAAATTCTACCATTTTGGCAAACATTAAATAATACTATGGGCTGGTCATAAGTTATGTATAGAAGATAGGCTACTTATGGCATTGGAATATAGCTAACACAGATAAGGTTTTCCTGATTTTTGAAAAACAAAATCGATAGCAGTATTAATATTTGACCAGAAAATTGGTAGTATTTTTCTTACAGAATTGCAAACCAAAAGTGTTCTATTGGATTCAGATCTGACGAATTATGAAAATTTGCATTATCCAACACAACAACTTGTCCAATATTGGCACAAGGATATTCTAAACATAAGCCTCAAAAAATCTTTCTATTACTTCAAATATGCATGATGCAGTAATTTTTCCCCGGTTTAAAGCCGAAACTATCTTTTCTTATTAATTATTTTATAATATCTGTTTCTTTCTCTAAAGCATAGATAAAACTGAAAAATTATAATAAGTAAGGAGGATAGTGTAAACTTTTAGGTGATAAAGTAAAAATTTCTACTCCGTTATTTGTAACACCGATTGAATGCTCAAATTGAGCAGAGAGTGAAAGATCGCGTGTTGTTACAGTCCATCCGTCATGTTTACTTAGTATAGTGTG
Source organism: Anaplasmataceae bacterium (assembly GCA_031546805.1). GTDB lineage: Bacteria > Pseudomonadota > Alphaproteobacteria > Rickettsiales > Anaplasmataceae > Mesenet. Next base: position 17,151 of record JAVBJW010000054.1, on the reverse strand, counting down.
ATATTTGCCAGTATTAATCATCGGCTCTATGGTAAAAAACATACCTTCCTGTAATACTACGCTTTCATCCCTATCGTAATAATGCACTACACTAGGAGGTGCATGAAAAACTCTACCTAAACCATGACCGCAATAATTACGCACGATAGAGTAACCATATTGATTTATGTGTTTTTCTATTGCTAGACCAATCTCATTCAGCTTAACGCCTGGTTTAACTTGCTCTATTGCTACCATTAAAGCATTATAAGTTGCATCACAAAGACGTTTTGCCTTAATTTCAGGGTTACCAACCCAAAACATGCGACTTGTATCTCCATGCCATCCATCTAGTATTACAGTAACATCAATGTTTAAAATATCACCGTCTTTTAGCGGCATATCATCTGGAACACCATGACAGACAACAGCATTTTTTGAAGTGCAAATTGACTTAGGATAGCCTTTATAACCAAGAGGAGCTGGAATAGCTCCAGCTTTTACAATAAAATTATGACATAAATCATTCAGTTCATTAGTTGTAGCACATGGTTTTACATATGTAGTGATAAAATCAAGCACTGCAGCGGCAAGTTGACCTGCATCTCGCATGTATTTGAAGTCTTCTTGTGAGTGAATAGTAATATCTTTATTGTCCATCAAACCATAAGATTAACTTAATTGCTAAATAATATACTATCTTCTTGCACATTAGTCATTGTTTTATTTTAATGATATTTTAATCATAATTAATTACTAAATAAACTAGATATAATTATATGCAGCTAGTTCAAATGGCATTAAACTGCTCTCGACTCTCTCTGGCATCTTTAGTTGTATTATGTTGCTTTTGTTTTCTTCTGATTAGGTTGCGTTTTAAAGCTATAGCTAGACGTTTTTTACTTTCTTCAGTCTTATTTCTTTTTGACTTTTCCATAACTATAAATAACCTTAAAAATATCACAGCCGTTATAGCTCAGGTGGTAGAGCGCGTCATTGGTAATGACGAGGCCCCAAGTTCAACTCTTGGTAACGGCACGACAAAAATCATATTAGCAAATTGATTTTATTGCAAATTATTCTTTAATGCTTTACAAATTGATATATGTTTAAAATTGCAATAATTGGGCTACCAAATGCTGGTAAGTCAACTTTATTTAATAGACTAACTGGTAGAAAATCAGCAATAGTGAGCAGTACAGCTGGCGTTACAAGAGATAGGCGCGAAGGTATAGGAAAAATCAGCGATCTATCATTTAAATTAGTGGATACAGGAGGATGGGATGAAGTCATTACACTCTCGCAGCAAGTAATAAAACAACTAAAATTAGCTATAGATGAAGCAGATTTAATATTTTTTATAATTGATGCAAAAGTAGCTTTTAATGAACTAAATACGGAGCTTGCCAAATGGCTAAAAAAACAAAGTAATAAACCTATTATACTAGTTGCAAACAAATGTGAGAGTAAAGCATCATATGATGCTAATTACTTGCAGCATTTTAATTTTTTTGGCCCTGTATACATCTCTGCTGAACATAATTTAGGTATGATAGACTTATATGCAGCACTAAGCCCTATTATGTCTCAATTTTATAAGGAGCATATAAAAGAAGAGAGAAGCATCAGCAACATAAGAGTTGCAATTGTTGGTCGCCCAAATGTAGGTAAATCTACATTTTTAAACAGTATACTTGGGAGTAATAGAGTTATTACTGATGCACAATCTGGAACAACACGTGACCCGATAGATACAATTTATAACCATAATGGCCACTTAATAACATTAATTGATACCGCAGGAATCCGTAAGAAGACACATATTGTAAATGAATTAGAAATTGCTTCTGTAAAAAGTAGTCTAGATACTATTAGGCGTTCACATATTGTAGTTTTACTTTTGGATTCTGGATTTGCTGTTGAACATCAGGACCTACAGATAGGAGCAAGAGCGATTGATGAAGGTAAAGGATTGATTATAGTTTTAAATAAGTGGGATTTAATTAATAATAATGACAGGGAAAAATTACTTAAATTTATAAAGCAGCAGGAAATTAGTAAATTGTTCTTAAGTGTTCCAACTATTACAATCTCAGCACTTAATGGTACTCGCTGCGCAGAAGTGATGGATAAATGCCTTAAACTCTACACTTTTTTCGATAAAAGAATCAGCACTTCTTTGCTTAACAGATGGTTTATAGCTGCTATCCAAAAGCATAGCCCTCCACTTGTTAAAGGTAAACTTATAAGATTAAAATATATCACTCAAGTCAGTACCAGACCACCAACTTTTGTTGCAATGTGTAATACTCCAGAAAATCTTGAAGAAAGTTATAAACGCTATTTGATCAATAGTTTAAGAGAAGCCTTTTACACAGAAGGTATACCAATTAAATTAATTTTGAAAAAAAGCAAAAACCCTTATACTAAACAATAGTTTTATCTTAACTTTAAATATGTTTGACAAGCAATTCATTGGCAGTAAAAAAATACCACTGATCTTTCTATTATCTAGCTTATTTGCATTAGCTCTTGCTTATATAGCACAATATGTTTTTGCTATTATACCCTGCAAACTTTGTTTTTACGAGCGTATACCATACTTTGTGGTTATATTATTATCATTTCTTTCTTTATTTAAGACACACAGAATTATAACTTACATGATGTTTTGCTCTTACCTAGCAGGTGTTGTAATTTCTTTTTATCATGTAGGACTGGAGTTTCATTGGTTTTCTGATATTTTAGGTTGTACAGAAAAGGTTAACTTTGATAATTTAAGCCTTGATGAAATGAAGAGTAATTTATTAGATCCAAGTCGTATTACCTCTTGTAGTCGACCTGAGTTTATGTTTTTAGGTATATCTATGGCAGGATGGAACCTTATTTATTCTGTATTTTGGTTAATTGTTGGTTTATATTTAAATAAAATATATGACAGGGAAAAAAGAAAATCTGAATAACCTAAGATGTAGTTACGATAAATTTTTAGAGCAAGCAATACGTGTTAATCATGCTGGTGAATATGGAGCAATTTGTATTTACTCTGGGCAAGAGTTGATCCTCTTTAAAACCTCTATTGCTCATGAAATTGCCATTATGAAAGAACAAGAGAAAAAACACTTTAGTTACTTCGACAATGAAATGAAGAAGAAGAAGGTCCGTCCTACAGTGCTTTTACCATTTTGGCATGTTGCAGGTGTAGCTCTTGGTATAGTAACTGCATTTATGGGTGAGAAAGCTGCTATGGCCTGTACTTCTGCTGTTGAAGAGGTAATCGGTGAACATTACAAAGAGCAAGTTCTACGATTGGAGGATGGTGAATTTAAAGATGCCGTCAGCAAATTCCGTGATGAAGAATTAGAACACCGTGATATTGCCATTGAACATGGGGCAGAAAATGCTCCTTGTTATGAAGTGTTATCTTTTTTTATTAAAAAGACGTGTAAAATTGCAATTTACTTATCTAAACTAATATAGTCGTGTAGTAAGATAAGCAACTATTTAAGCCATTGTAAGATAGATCTATTTACTTCTTTATATTAATATTATAAAAAATACTTGCTGAATTTTTTAAAAGTAAACCATCTTATGGATAGTCAAAAGTAAAGAATTCTTAACAAAACTATAACTTTAATTCTTATTAATTATATGCTAACTTTTTATTCCAGTCAGTATATAGTTAACGGAAAGATCATCTGTTAATTGCCACTGATGATCTATTATGCTATATTTCATTCCTTTCATGTCCTCTATAGTTACGCTATTCTCACGCAAATATTTTGCGATCTCTGCTGGCTGGACAAACTTGCTCCAACTATGAGTACCTTTTGGTAACCACTTTAATATGTACTCTGCTCCCACTATTGCAAATATAAATGATTTTGCAGTCCTATTTAGCGTTGATATAAAAATTAGGCCTCCAGACTTCAACAAACGCATAGACCTATCGACAAAAAAAGTTAGATTATCTACATGCTCTATTACTTCCATACATAATATCACATCGTACTTCTTTTCTTCCTCTAACTCTTCAACACTTGTACATTTATATTCTATCCGTTCTAACCCTACTTTTTTTGCATGTAGTTGTGCTGCAAGAATGTTTTCTTCACATGCATCTATTCCAAAAACTTTGGCGCCAACACGTGCCATTGACTCAGATAAAATCCCACCACCACAACCTATATCCAATATTGATATTGAGCTTAAATCTTGGTTTATTTTGGCTTTTATATGTTTTGTGATATACGAAACTCGAATAGGATTCATCATGTGTAGCGGCTTGAATTTCCCATCTTCATCCCACCACTGATCTGCAAGTTGAGAAAATTTTGATATCTCTTGATGATTAATGGTTTTCATGTCTATAAACTGCTTTTCCATTGTGCAAGCTTACTGACACGCGAGCTATGTCTACCTTGTGCAAATTTTGTAATCAAAAATTGCTCAACTATTTTTTCTGCCATTTTACTATCTATGTATTTAGCTCCAAGGCAAAGAATATTTGCATCATTATGCTCGCGTGCAAGCTGTGCAGTTTCGATATTATGACATAGAGCAGCTCTTATTTCCAAGCAACGATTAGCTGCTATGCTCATCCCTATTCCAGAACTACAAATTAATATACCATAGCTTGATTTACCTCTAGTAACACTGTTAACAACAATACTTGCATAATCTGGATAATCAACTGAATCAGCTTCAGAATGACAACCAAAATCTTGGGCTATATAACCTAAATGACCTAAGCAAGACTTAATTGCTGATTTTAAATTTACACCATTATGGTCAGAAGCAATCGATATAAAGCCTAACATTTATCTAACATGTTTTCCACACCAGTAAATAGTAGGTCTAACTTACAAATCAGTCAATAAAACCAGTAACAAATTTTTAGCTTTGGATAAAAAGGTCTTTAAGAACCTGTCTTGAAGATATCAATTATTGACGCTATACTAGCAAAAAAAAATATAAGCAGTGAAACATGAAACTGACATAGTAATAATTGGAGCTGGCCCTGTTGGAATATTTGCCATCTTTCAAGCAGGGATGCTAGGTATTAAATGCCATGTTGTTGATGTTTTACCTAGTATTGGTGGTCAATGCACTGCATTGTATCCAGAAAAACCTATATATGATATTCCAGGATATTCAGTAATTACAGCGCAGAGTTTAATTGATAATTTAGCTGCACAAGCATTACCATTTAAGCCAATGTATCATCTAGGAGAAAAAGCAGAAAAAGTTTTAAGTAACGAAGATGAATCTTTAACTGTAATAACTAATCTGAACAAACAAATAGTCTGCAAGGCTGTTATAATCGCTGCTGGTAATGGATCTTTTCAGCCAAACCGCCCACCATTAGAGAATATATTAGATTATGAAAATAAATCAATTTTCTATAGTGTGGATAAAATATCTAATTTTCGCGATAAACAAATTGTCATAGCAGGTGGTGGCGATTCGGCTGCTGATTGGACAGTTGAATTATCTAAGGTAGCAAAAAAGGTTTATGTTGTTCATAGGAGGAAAGAATTCCGTTGTATCTCTGAAACAGCAAACAAGATAAAGGCGCTTGCTGACCAAGGTATAATAGAACTTGTCCTGCCATATCAGTTAAATCAGTTAATTGGAAAGAACGGTAAATTGAATGCAGTTTCAGTAAAGAACATTAGCTCTCAAGAAGAAAAATTACTACCTGCAGATGTATTGTTACCATTTTTTGGATTGTCAATGGAATTAGGTTCCATATTGAATTGGGGAATAGATATAAAACATAAGCACATAATTGTTGATTCAGCAACACTTAAAACTAGCCGTGATATGGTATATGCCATTGGTGATGTATCAACATACCCTGGTAAATTGAAGCTTATATTAAATGGTTTTTCAGAAGCTGCTATGGCTTGTCATGACATATACAAAATTGTTTTTCCTAACTCACCTTTAAATTTTCATTACTCAACTTCAAAAGGAGTACCAAATTAGTAAAAATTTTGATCCATTTTGCATAATCTCCTTTCTGGCAGTAATTTTATTATCAAAACTTGTTTGCTCTCCTACTTCTCTCAAAAATTCCTTTGGTATTTCTGTCCCATCTATTGCCAAAACTTCATATTCAATATCACTTTTAGCAAGTTTCTTTCGCCATGGTAAGGCAAAATCTGGATTAACATCTCTTCCGAAAGTTGCGATATTTCACTCATACCATAATTACATAAAAATATGTTCGATGAGATATTCAATTCAAACCCCACTTATGATGTGGGAGAAACCCAAGACCTGCTGAGAATCAGAGGTGAGAAAAAAGAAAGAGTAGTGAGATCAAAGTTAAATCAACTAATGCTTCAGATTCACAATTCCAGCAATAATATTAAACCTCATGTTTCTGAAAATTGTGGTAAACATGCGATTAAATATCTTTATCTCCAGGATCTTATTTTCTACCTAAATGATGAAAATTGTCTGTTATGCTCTTTTTGCTCTATCGCAAGAGGTTTTTACGGTAACTTTTCTCACCAATAATTGCTCTTTATTTCTTTTTTATATTGCTTTCAACCATTGTTGGGGTTGCGATTCTCGCTTTTATGCCATTTCAATGTTAATCTGCTTTTGATGTTATGTCTTCATATAAAAAAAGTATTCCTTCTAGTGCGTATGGTATGACCAAAACACTTAATACCCTGCCATCTTTCAAATGTAGTAGATAATTATATGGATCTAATAGCGTAGTAAAAAATTCAAATTTTTGTTTGTACAAAACTTCATAATCTTTGTGTTCCAGAAGTTCTTTTAATTCAAATAAATTTGAGATTACTTCATAATAGGTAGGGTTTGATGTCAGCAGTAATGAATTAAAGTTTAAAAGCTTAGCAAAAGCATTGTTATAAAATTGTAATTTTTGGTTTTTATCATATAGAGCTATAGCAACAGATAAATTTTCCAACAAAATTTTCTGCGCTGTAACGTAACTATCAAGTTTATTATGCAACTGCTCTATTTGAGTAACATCTTCTGCATATCCTATAAATTCATTTGATCCATCTAATGAAACTTCGGTTAAATTGTATAGTTTTCGCTCATTATCAATTATAACATACCTGGTTTCACTATGACATTTCAATTGAGTGTTATTTTTCAAAATACCGCTACCTAGCTGCAATTTCTTTGAACTTTTTACACACTTAGAATAAGATGTATTATGTATTTTAATCTTAGAATTATGCTCACGCTTCCATATAGGATATGGTATTATATTTAGAATATTCACAAGATCCTTCAGTTCTTGTTTATACCTTGTGTTTTCCATTTTAAGATTATTAATCTGCATTATGTAATAAGAAATATTCTTAATCCATAACAAAGCACCAATTACGCTGTTTGCACTTCCAATTATACTCTTACCATAGCATAAACAATAAATTTCAATATCTTTTGCTTTAAGCTTTATGGTGAAAGATTTGCTCATTTCTTTTGCTTCACTGAGATTTCTTTTCAATAAATCTGATTCTTCAAAAAAATCTGCAAATTCATCAAATGAATAGAATACAGTATTAAATAAAGCCAGTAAATTAGGAGAAAATTTTTCTATCCGTTTTTCTGAATCCCATATATAAAAACCCTCATCTGTAGCATCGATTAGACTATCCATTAACATATTTTGGTGCTCTAAGTTTCTTAGTTTATAACTGACTTTTATTGCAAGATATGCAACTAAAAAAACTAATCCAAAAATTAATAAAATTATAATATATGTGAGCATATTAACTTAAATAGACAAAGATAAGCCAATTTCTTATTTCAATTGGTACGAAGAAAGATTACGCTGAAGAAACGTGTAAGTAAAGGTTACCTAATATTTTAAACCCCATCCTTTTATAAAGATTAATAGAAAGTTTCATACAATGAGCTATAATATATTCACATTCGTATTGCTGCGCTATCTTAATTCTTTGTATAATCATTTGAGTAGCAATACCTTTATTTCTATACATAGGTAAAACACCATCACTATACAAACCAGCTATTCCATCCTGAATATAAATTCCACATGTACCAACTGTTTTACCATTTAGTTTTGCAAGAAAAAATTTTAATTTGGAGGTTTTATGATCATAGTTTAATAATCCACGTAAAAATGTACTTACAATTCCTATATCATGATAAAAAATAGTAGATGTTGTTCTATCTAATTCTACCAAGGCTTCTTTGCTATCAACTATCTCTAACATAAAATTAGGTACTGTACACTGAGGTAGCAGATAATTTTTTACACTTAAAAAAGCTTTTTTAGGAGTGCTAACATTTCTTATACCAATGTTCTCTAATTTAGACCTAACTTTTGTGTAAGAATCTATAGGCCAAGTTGCATCTATCTTTCTCTCTTGTAAATAGTTCAAAACTCCCTGAGCAGACTTTATACAATACTCACCTTCTTCTATATGAAATACGTAATTAAATAAAGATTGGCTACTACCGTTTATTGTGAGAATAAGATTGTTAAATTTGTGCATTTCCCAATTAGACATTTTGGTTGTACCAATTATATAGTCTCTTAGGTTTTTAGTTACCAGAGATGGATAACTTAAGAACATTGCTTTCCTACTGAGAATTTTATAACAAACAATATAGTAGTAATATAGAGAAGTAGGCAAATACAGCTGCTAATACATCATCTAGAATAATACCAAATGCACCTTTTAACTTCCTATCAATTAAGTTTATAGGCCAAACTTTTACTACATCAAAAAATCTAAAAAAAGTAAAACATATAAGACATAAACTAAAATAATGTACAAAATGACTCATATGTTCATTATTTTTTAATGTAACAAATACCAAAAAGATTGTCAGCAATTGACCTATAACTTCATCAATAACAATTTGACTAGGATCACCAGAGATCTTGTAATAACACATATAGCTAGTTATAGACCATAAACCTAGTAAGAATAGAGTAACAATAATCATTATACCTATGATATTGTTTAGCAAAATAATAGGTAAAAGTGGTAATGCAGCTAAGCTTCCTATTGTACCTGGTGCTTTCTTTGACATACCAAACAGGAACCATGTTGATATTATTTTAGAAAGCAATTTCATTTTTGTTCATATATGTTAAAAATAATTACAATCTATTTAAGTTATTCTAAAAGGTTTAATATTGTATCTTCTACTGATACATTTTCATACAAGAGTTTATAAATAGCTTCACATATTGGCATTGATATGTTCAATTTTACTGCTAATTGTGATACCGCTTTTGCGGTTGCTGCACCTTCAATTGCAGCTTTGCTTTCTAATAGAATTTGTTGCACATTACCATTATCCTTACCTATAGCAAAACCAAAAGCCATATTCCTTGAGTTTAAAGCGTTGCAAGTCATAACCAAATCTCCTAGACACGCCAAACCAAGTAAAGTGTTTATATTAATATTGCCTATTTTTGCTAAATACATGGTCTTTATTTCTTCTATACCTTTGCTTATGATTGCTGCATGAGCACTATGCCCAATTCCTCGTCCTAAAACAATCCCACATGCTATAGCAATAACATTCTTTAGTGCAGCGCAAATTTGCACTCCAATTAAATCTGTACTTGAATGTAGCTTTATGTTATTACTACTTAACTTCGATATTAGAAATGAACTAACAATAGTATTTTCGCATGCAAGTGTTATAAAGCATGGGAGTTTTTGTCCAATTTCTGAAGCAAAACTTGGCCCAGATAAAACTGCAATTGAGTTATTAGTCAAGATTTCACTTACAACTTCACTAGGAAGCATCAGCGTTGATTGCTCTATCCCCTTGCAACCTATAATGAAATGAGCATCTATAGGATTTTGTTTTTTTAACTCAATGCATAAATTACGCAAAGATTGTGTTGGAACTGCTATAATTACGACTGAAGATGCAGTTACTTCATCAAAACTAGAAGTGATTAAGACATTTCTTGGAATTTGATAACCTGGCAAGTACTGATGATTCTCTCTACAATTCTTTATTGATTCAATCACAGTCTGATTGCGAGACCATAATTTAATATCAATATTATCACTTAATGATATTGCTAATGATGTTCCCCATGATCCAGCACCTAAAATTGATATCGATTCCACTATTCTACCTTGAAGTTACTACTTAATCTTAACAAACTCAAATATATCAAAGAATATAGGTAGCAAAAAAAAATACAAGTAGTATAAAAACAACCTATCCTTAATTAATTTGGGTTCAATATAAAAAATATTATTAAAAATTTATTAACGTATATTGACTAGATTGAGTAAATGTTTAATTTCAACTTGAGGATTGAACTGAAGTAATCTATATATGCTAATACTATATTATAACAGGTGAAATATTTCGATTAATTCAATTTTTGCATAAATTTATGTTTTAATTGCATAATTTTATATATTACTAGTTTTTTATAAAAGTTTTAGTTATAAAGATTAATTACAGCTATAATTTTATTAATTTATTACTACTATTGCAAAATAGTAAGTTTCATGAGGTTTTTAGTATGCGTATGTTATTAATTGAAGATGATCCAGTTAGTGCAAGTATTGTCGTTAAAACGTTATCTATAGAAGGTCATTTTTGTGATGTTGTTACTTCTGCTCAAGATTACAGAAATGATATGGTTTTTTCGAATGGTAATCATCAGTATGATATGGTGATTTTGGACATACATCTACCAGGTGATACTGATGGTTATGATATTTTGCTGAGATTAAGAAATGCAAAAATAAATGTTCCAATATTCATAATTTCATGCATAAGTGCATCAGGGCAAAAAGCTAAGGGTCTTAACTTTGGTGCTGACGATTATCTGGTTAAGCCTTTTGATAGATGTGAGTTGTTAGCACGTATTAACGCTATAATACGACGTACTACAGGTCATCCTGAATCTATAGTACGTACTGGTAATATTATTGTTAACTTTGATCATCGTACAGTTGAGGTTGATCAAGGAAATGATAAATTTAAAGTTATACAATTAACAAATAAAGAGTATGCTATGATTGAGTTGCTGGCCTTACGCAAGGGAACAGTTCTAACAAAAGAAGTATTCTTAAATCATCTTTATAATGGTCTTGACGAACCTTCAGATAGCAAAATAGTAGATGTATTTATGTGTAAACTACGTAAGAAATTAATGAATGCTAACAATAATAAAAGTCACATAGAGACTGTTTGGGGTAGAGGATACGTACTCAAAGACAGTGCAGAAGAAGATACTGGATATCAAATTGAAAAAGAATATCAAAATAAAGAAAATGCTTATCAGAAAGATGCCAGAGAAGCTGTGCGTAATGTAAGCTTTAGAGAATTTAAGCAAGCATTAGAGATGATGGCTGATATAAATGCCATGGATTACGATGGCAACACACTTTTAATGGATATTATTAGTGGCATGGTAATAAATAATTCTATAGAAGAAGAGCAATATTACAATATGATAGATTTGCTTTTAAAAGACAAAAGATTGAATATTAATATTAGGAATAAAAAAGATGGCAACACCGCTTTACACGCAGCTGCTGTGCTTCTTAATAAAAAATTAATAGAAAAACTACTAGAAAATAAAAATATAGATTTTTCTATTTTAAATAATCAAGGGAAAACGGCAGAAGAATTTGCAAGGGATAACAGAGCTGAACATATAGCAGCTATAATAGAAAATTTTTCTAAAAGAGAAAAAGAACTAAATAACCAATATGAAGATGATGGAGAAACGGACTATAATAATACGATATTAAAAAACAACAAAGATAAAGTGAAGGCTCCTGGTGCTTAAATAGAAAGTTAAAATTATTTTTTTAGCTAAGTGGTAGTGATAAGTTGTTATTTTAGATTTGCTTAGCCCATGAGAACAAAAAACACAATAGAGATAAGAAGGAAACGTAGCAAAGGTATGGGAAAGCGGGAGTTTAGCATAAAGGAAAACTACCATATGTAAAAGAAAACGATTGGAAACAAATTTTTGTATTTTTAAAAAACATAAAAAGAATATGCAAGAAAGATGAAAAATGGTTAAGAACATTCATGGAAGCAGTGTAGTATATGGTAAGAAGTGGCTGTAAGTGGGGACGAAAATTTATAGTCATTACAGGAGTATACATAAAAAATTTTAAAGGTGGTGCGAAATTGGAAAAAGTTATTCGAGTATACCAAACATGAACCTAATTTAGGAAGTTGCCATAATTGATGGGACAATAATACGTGCATATTCAGCTGGATATACAAAAAGACTCCAAGGATCAAGGGGACACAGTAAAACAATTAAAATGCCCCCAAATTCCTTGATAGATGTGCTTGGAAATCACTAAAATTCATACTGTCAAAGAAATGAAATTACACAGGCTGAAGTATTAACGAAAAATGTCTACAACAAATATCTACAATTTTACTGTAGTAGCAGATAATGGCTATGACAGCGATGTGTTTGTGGCTAGTCTTGAAAATAAGAAATGTGAGATCCACCAAAACAGAACCGAAAGATACTACGATAAGCATATTTACAAAGAACGGCACCTGATCTAATGTTTTTTCGGAAAAATCAAGCATTTTAGACGTATTTTCTCCAGATTTGACAAGACTGCAGAATGGGCTTTTTAAACTTTGTCTGAGCACTTATTTGGCTTCTCTAAAATTTTGTTTATATGGCCGAATACAATCACAAGCAACTTTTTTACTCCATCACGATTACCTTCATTATCTAAGTAATCAAATATAACTTCTTCTAATTCTTTCTTATTTCACTTAAATCTCATCTAATATAAAACATTATATAAATACCAAATATTTATATTAAATTTTATACTATTTATTGGAAGAAGTTTTTTCTACCTCCTTATTCAATAATCATGCATTCTTCCTCCATGCGACCTAAAAACTGACAAAATTTATCCTTTTTCTTCCATTCTATGTTTTCCCATTCACTATAACATCTATTATCTAATATCTGAAAAAGTAAACTCTCTCACTATAAAAACAAAAAATCTCACTCCTCTGAGGAACTTTTACTACCACAATCTAAACCGTATACAGTATGTAGGGCTCTTACTGCAAGTTCTGCATAGTCTTCTGGAATTAGAACGCTAATTTTTATCTCTGATGTTGTAACCGCCAATATATTAATTCCCTTTTCATTTAGAGTTTTAAACATCTGATATGCAACACCAGAATGTGATAGCATTCCAATTCCAATTATGGAGACCTTAGCAATAGACTCGTTAATAGATAAATTATCGTATAAAATTTTGTCTCTATTTTTTTCTAGTAAATTTTTAGTTTCATTGACATCAGATTTCTGTATGGTGAAGGTAATATCGTTTTTTCCATCAATAGCGTTCATGTTTTGAGCTATCATATCAACATTTATGTTAGCATGGGCAATAGGTCCAAAAACAGACAAAAGACCAGAAGAACTTGAAACTTTTTTTATGGTTATACTTGCTTCATCTACATTACATGTAATACCTGTAATTAAATTTTTTTCCATAACTTCCTCCTCACTTAATAAAAATGTGCCTTCACCCCTTGTAAAAGTAGATAATATACGTATTTTTATGTTGTACTTCATTGCAAGTTCAACACAGCGTATCTGTAGAACTTTGGCCCCTAAGGACGACATTTCTAACATTTCATCATAAGAAATACAGTCAAGTTTTTTTGCTTTTGGGACAATATTGGGATCAGCAGTATATATTCCATCAACATCAGTATAAATGTCACATATTCTTGTATTTAAAGCTGCAGCTAAGGCCACTGCTGATGTGTCTGATCCGCCCCTACCTAAAGTTGTAATCCTATCATTGCATGTTCCTTGAAACCCAGCAATAATAGCTACCGAATAGCTTTTAAAAGATTCCTTTAACTTGTCAACATGAATATCTTCAATTCTTGCTTTCCCATATGAACAGTCAGTAACAATAGGCAACTGCCAGCCAAGCCATGACCTTGCTTTAATACCGATAGATTGTAGAGTTAGAGCCAATAAACCACAAGAGATTTGTTCACCAATAGATAGTACAACATCACATTCTGATAACTCTTGCTCACTAAAAGCTAGATTTGAAATTTGCGTTATCTTACTAATCATTTCATCTGTAAAATCAGCCATTGCAGATACTACTACAACTACATGATTACCTTTTTTAACATCTTCACTGATTAACTTAGCAACATGAGATATACAACTTAAATCAGCTACAGAAGTACCACCAAATTTCTTAACAAGAATATTATTCATACTGTGAAATAAAAAACCCTTAATTATAAAGTTTATCTGTAAATTTATCTTGTATGCAATTTATATATAAGTTCTTAAACAGAATTCAACAATCATTTGAAGGCTATAGGAAAGTATAGTATTTATAATGTAGTACTAATTATTTTCTGTACCTTATGAATGAAATAGTAACATTTGGTTGTCGTCTTAACTTTTATGAAAGTGAATTAATTAAAGATTCTCTAAAGAAAGCAAATAGAGATAATGTAATTGTAGTGCATAGTTGCGCTGTAACAAATGAAGCAGAACGTCAGGTAAAACAAAAAATACGTAAAATTCACAAACAAAACCCAATTACTGAAATTATAGTAGTTGGTTGTGCTGTGCAACTTGATCCAGAATCTTATATAAAAATTCCTGGTGTTACTCAAGTACTTGGTAATGATGATAAGTTAAATTATGAGAATTATTTACCTAATAGTGAAAAAATTATGGTAAGTAATATAGATGATGCGCGTAAGCTTCATCTTCCTTTGATTAATAGCTTTGCCGATAAAGCAAGAGCTTTTATAGAAATTCAAAATGGCTGCAATCATAGCTGTACCTTTTGTTCGATTACTCAAGCAAGGGGTAGTAATCGCTCTGTACCAATCAATAATATTGTTAAACAAATAAGGGTATTTCTTGAAAATGGTTACCAAGAAATAGTATTCACAGGAGTTGATATAACAGATTTTGGTACAGATTTATTTGGCAAGCCTTCTTTAGGTTTGATGGCAAAAAGAGTGCTAACAGAAGTGCCAGAACTTAAGAGACTAAGGTTATCATCAATAGACATAGCAGAAGTCAACGATGAACTATTGGAGCTAATAATGCAGGAACCGCGACTTATGCCACACTTGCATTTAAGTTTACAATCGGGAAATGATTTAATACTAAAAAGAATGAAGCGTCGTCACAGTAGAGAGCAAACGATCACGTTTTGTCAAAAAGTTAAAAAGCATAGGCACAACATTACTTTCGGGGCTGATATTATCACTGGATTTCCAACAGAGAGTGATCAAATGTTCCAAGATACCGTAAGCCTTTTAGAAGAAATTGATGCTACTTATTTACATGTCTTTCCATATTCAAGCAGAAAAAATACACCTGCTGAAAGAATGCCGCAAGTGCCATTACATCTACGCAAAGAAAGAGCAAGTTATTTGAGAGAGTTAGGTAAAATAAGACTTGAAAAATTCAATAGATCATTAGTGAATTCTTGGCAAAATATTTTAGTCGAACAACAATACTTAGGAAGGGCAGAAAATTTTGCTCTTGTTAAATTTGAACAAGATGTTGCAATAAAAAGCATTACAAAAGTGAAAATTATTGATGTAATTGATAATTATCTGTTTGGAAAATAAGTTTTGCGAATAGTTAAATCAAGAAATATTAAGTTTCTCTACTTATGTGCAAGCATTTCTTATAGTGACATAAATGTATTTATCATTATGTACTAATTTAATTAGAATATTAAGCAATTATTATTTTTTATAACAAGTTACTCTACTTCTTTTGGTTCGTATTGCATTAGTGTTTAAAAGTATGTAACTTATAATCTCTTATCATGTCTTGGTTAATATGACAAAACAAGTCATAATATTTGGTGGTAGTGGCTTTATAGGAAAGTATATAGTAAAGCGTCTAGCAAACTTAGGTTACGTCATAAAGGTATTTACCAGAAATCAAGAAAAGATAAAAGAGTTTAAGTTATGTGGCCATCCTGGGCAAATAATAGCAGTCAGTGGTTATATCTTAGATGAAGAAGTGATATCAAAGCATATTAAAGGATGTGACGTTGTAATAAATCTAGTAGGCATTCTCAATGAATCAAGTACACAAACTTTTTCTACAGTGCATGTAAGTGCTGCAGAGAAAGTTGCAAGAGCAGCAAAGGCAAATGATATACCACTTATGATACATTTTTCTGTTATGGGAATAGAAGGTAATTATACTTCAAAATATGCTCAAAGTAAACTTCTAGGTGAAACAGCTGTAACTTCTGCTTTTCCAGAAGCAATAATAATCAGATCTAGTTTAGTATTTGGAGAAGAAGATAATTTTTTCAACAAGTTTGCAAAATTAGCATGTATGTTACCTTTTTTACCATTAATTAACGGTGGTAAAATGAAATTTCAGCCTATTTATGTAGATGATTTAGCTAGGTTTACCTGTTACGTGATGGGATTAAAAACGCACGATAAAAAATTATATTCCATTGGTGGTGCTAAGGTATATTCTATGAAAAATCTTTTGAAATTTATTTTAAGCGTTACAAGTAGAAGATGTTTGTTAATCAATATACCTTTGCCAATCGCAAAGTTGATTGCATTTATTTGCGAGTTCAAACTTATTTCTCTCCTTCTTAAACCAATCACAGGAAATATTGAGCCTTTAATAACTAGAGATCAAATAAAATTTTTATGTAATAATAGTAATTTTGAAAAATCACGTGACCTAGAAGAAGCTAAAATAAGAGCAACACCAATGGAAAGTATTGTGCCAGAATACTTAAAAATTTATAAAAAAAATTAGCTATATTTCTACTTTAGAAGTTGCAATAATTGATGGAACAATTGTGCTTGCTCAGCTGGAATAACTACACTACCTGAGTTATAAAATCCACTACTGAAACTTCCATAGTTATAAACTGTACTAAATAAGACTTGATGTGACACTTAGAACAAGTAAGTTAAAAGTAACAAAAAATAAGGAATGTTAGAAATGAGTACAATACAAACAAAACTAGGATTTAGAAAAACAACTAGGGAATGTATCACAAGAATGCAAAGTAAAGGAGTATTCAAGTTTATCGATACAAGGAGTTATATGATAACGGTGGAATTACATGAAATAAGTAAGGCAAACAGAGTGTCAGAAGATATAGA